>JAXDCR010000210.1:0-9334 GCA_034677845.1 Bacteroidales bacterium
AGGTTTCTCACATCCTGGTTAAAGCTGTTTCCCTTTACAGAAACCTCCCTGACAAATCCCTGTACCACTGAGACCACCTTGAATTCAGTAACCGTAAAGGAAAGGTCAAAATCAAAATCTGCCGGCATGGAAGCGACAACACCGCTCTGGGCCATAAGTACATTTTTGGCAATTGCCCCGCCTTTCTGATTGTTGACCATGGCAATGGGATCCGGAACCGTTTTTACCCTGAACTTTTCTGTTCCGAGTGTTGTCTGTTTGCCATCTACCTGTGCGGATACCGTTATGATACATTCTCCCTGTTTGGAGGGTTTCATGATCCAGCCGCTTCCGCTTCTTTCCAGCCTTCCGTTTGATGCAGAGGCCTGAATCTGGTTTGCGGGAATTCCAGGCACCGAGATCTCAACCGGATTATCAACGGCAAGATAAAATACATTCATTTTGGTGGGTGATACGACGACATTGCTTTCAGCAACCTGATATTCTGTATAGAAAGGCCTGCGTATTGCTCCGCCGGGACCCTGTATCTCGATGATGCCTCCCCATTGTCTTGTCCCTACGGTGCTGCCGGCACGTTCAAAAACACCTTTGCCTGTCAGTGGATCAACAGGTACCTTCTGGTAATTCAGCCCTTCCTTCAGGTTGTAAACAGTGCGGCCATTTTCATCCAGGCTTTCTGTCCACGGTTCGCTCACTCCTTCAACCACATAAATTTCAGGCGCCTGTGTGGTATCGCGTGCAGCAAGGAATATATTTGCCTGATAGTTATTGCCTTTAAGCACGTAATTTGTATTGGGAACCACAACTGCTTCCAGTTCGTTGAAATTAATCTCTCCTGAGGTTATCTGGGCATACAGATAATTTATTATTTCCGATTCTGCATTCCTGAGGTCAATCTGAAGCGATGACATGATGGCCATAAAGCCCATTAATGGTGAATGCCCGAATTTATAATATTCCCAGGTTGTCTTTTCAGGATCTTTCACAAGCTTGCCGCTTTGGATAGGGGGGTCGGTGTTAAGGCTTTTAGTGACAGATTCCTTCAGCTGATCCGGCAATCCCTTGTCGCCGTTTAAACCCAGCAGATAATCCCTGAAGGAGGCAATTTCATTCTTCAGTAAACTGGCCTCGCTTTTGTCAGTCAGTTCGTTCCCTATCATGATCCTCCGTGGGGTATCATAATCCGTGGTAGCCTGTATCTTTTCCCGGTCTATCACACCTCCTTCGCTTATGGCTGCGGATTTTCCGCGCTCAGCTTCGTTCAATACCTTGATCTTAAGATCCTGTATATACTGATCCAGTTTGTCAGCCCTTTGCTGAACCTCCTTGGCCTTGTCACGCCATTCACCGGTTTTATTTGGGTTGATAATGAAGGCTTCTTCAAATGCGGTATACACTTCCTGGTTTTTTGTCAGCATGGTGCTCCCGGTCTTTTCAAGACCTTCGTCAATTATTTTAAAGGCATCCAGCACGCTGGTCGATACATTCAGTGCCAACAATGCAGTCAGCACCAAATACATCATGCCGATCATTTTTTGTCTTGGAGTCTCTTTGCCGTGTGCCATAAGAACGTTATGGATTGTATCAGTTACTTGTTCACAATCATATTCATTGCCGAAAGCATATTACCGTAAATGCTGTTCAGCGAGGAAAGGTTATCACGAAGTTTCACAATTTCCTCCTTGTACCGGTTCGTCTCATCTATTGAATCCTTCAGTTTCTGAATCATCTCACCCACGCCGGAGTAAACCTGCTGTGCTCCCTTCAGATGTTCACTGCCTTCCTTGATCTGCAGTTCATAGACGGCATTCAATGCCGAAAGGTTTTTGTTAAGCGATTCAAGATGCTGTTCATGAATTTGACCCCTTTGAGCAATAAAGCTTTGCTCTCCCTTGATGGATTCAACAATCTGCTGGTAGGAGTCCGCCACCTGTGAACCGGATTTCCTGACAGTTTCGGCCGACTGCATATATGCATTGGCAAGACTGGATGCGGAATCTTTGATGGCCTGTGATGCCACAGTATAGGATTCATTCATGGAGCCTATTGAACTGGCCGCATTTTGTATATTGTTTACAAAATCCTTTGTGGCAACGGTTGCCGCAGAGAGATCCGCTATTTTGACAGCAGCAAGATTAAGCTTTTGAAGCCCTTCGCCAAGGTCTTTCATGGCTTTTTCATCCAATGAAACGGATGGTAAAGCAACCCCTCCGGCAAGGTTACCGGCGACTGTGCTCCCGCCTGCAAGGTTTTCAATCCTCTGAACCTGTCTGGTTTCAAATCCCGGGCTTATCTGTTTCATCTCTTCCATCTCATCCTGCTCGGTCATTCCTGCCAGTTCAGGATATACCAATGTCCAGTCCAGCTCTTCATGAAGTGGTTCAAAGGCTGAAAAGAAGAAGATGATGGCTTCCGTGCATAGTCCGAGGGTCAGAAAAAGTCCCGAGCCCTTCCAGTGCTGGATTTTGAACAAAGCACCGATGATAACAATTGAGGCACCCCAGCCATAAAGTTTAGCCATAAACTTTTTCCAACCGGAACTTTCGACAATAGTTGCCAAACTAGCCATTTTACTTATCTTTAAATTTATTAATGAAGAATGTTCAGTTACTTCCCATATAAGAACGGACGCACCTGAAGCCTATGTATGACTTGGCCGTATCCTGGTATTCATAGGTTCTTGTTCCGTTCTGCAGAAAATAGGCAATATCCTTCCATGAACCTCCGCGAATTACTTTTCTCTTCATGGCCGGAGGATCATCGGGCTTTGCATTATATCGGTAATCCGGATTCAGGTCATTGGAGAAAAAGTAGGCCGATTCATCAAAAGCGCTGGAGGTCCATTCTGCCACATTACCCGACATATCGTACAATCCGAATTCATTCGGCTGGTAAGTGCCAACCGGAACGGTTGTCACTCCGCCATCGTCTGAGTAGTTACCCCGAAGCGGTTTAAAATTGGCCAGAATGCATCCATCCCTGTTGCGTGTATAATAGCCTCCCCAGGGGTACATTGAATTGTCCAGGCCACCCCTTGCAGCATATTCCCATTCTGACTCCAGCGGCAGCCTGTAATCAGGAACGCCGGGATTACCGGTGGCACGAAGCACCGAGTTGAGAAACATGGATCTCCATATGCAGAATGCAGTAGCCTGCTTCCAGGTTACACCCACGACGGGATAATTATCGTAGGATGGATGCCAGAAGTAATTCGTTGTATAGGGTTCATTGTATGAATAGGTAAAGTCAGCGATCCAAACCAGTGTATCGGGATAAACATTGACAACATCCTTTATGACAAAAGATGAACGGTCGACAATGTCTATCCTTTCCCCGTTGCTTCCTACAATGTATCCTTCATATTGTTTTGTGTCGAAGTTATAGCGGTTCGATTTACTGGCTGCCTGTTTCAGGTCGATCCACTGATATTCATACATTAGTTTTCTGGTGTCAATCTCCTTTCTGTTATAAAACCGCTCCTGCTGTCCCAGGTACAGGTCGCTGAGAATTTGATTAACTTCCTCATCCCTTGTGTCAATCTCCATATCCCAATTGATCGCAGGCGGATCTATAGGATTGCCGAATTCGTCCTCTGAAATCAGGTAACCATCCAGTTGTTCCCCAAGCATCCTCCTCATGATTGAATCACGCACCCAGAATACGAACTGTCTGTATTCATTGTTTGTGATTTCTGTCTCATCCATCCAGAATGGATCAATTGTAACCGTCTTGGTTACCGATGACTGTGCCCAGGCAACATCCTGATCATTCGGCCCCATGTTAAAGCTTCCCTGGGGTATGAATACCATTCCGTAAGGTTCTGGTTCAAAATACCTTGGTCTGTCCGTGACACCGGTCAGCTCACCGGATTCATAACCTCCTGAGCAACCGCTTATGACCAAAAGTACACCAACAAAACCCACACAAAATATTTTTTTCATAATCAAAGAGATTTGTCTTAAACTACAATCTGTTTTAACATTTTTTCACGTAAGGAACATTATAAAAATCTTATACTCTTATACTTCTGGGGAATTCTTTCAATTCCGATCGTAAACTCATATCCTATCATTAATTCATGCGAACCTTTTGAGAAATTGGACAATGCCGATGTATCAAAATCATAAGAATAACCTACCTTAATGCCGTTAAGAATGTCAACTCCCACCATTCCGGTGATGGCCGAACCGACCCTATAGGAAACGCCAGCCCATAACTTTTTATTGTACATGACAGTTGTTGTGATGTCAATTTTAGTCGCCCGGGCATCCGATTGCAGAAAAAAAGAAGGGATGATCTCAAACGACGGATTCGAAAGCTGCCAATCATAACCTGCGGTGAGGTAATAATGACGCACCATCTTTTCTGCCGTCTCAGTGATGGAGGATGTGCCTTCAGACTGATAAACAAACTCATCCTGCATAAGATGCGTGGATGAAACTCCGACATACAGCTCGTCAGTCCTGTAAAACAGTCCCGCACCCAGGTCAAACACAAACTCGTTCTGCTTACCTGACGGAATGGCTGCGTCCTGGTCAGGAGTGACATGTAGAGGGGATGAAGGGATGTACCAGGAAGGGTTCAGTTTACGGTTGACAAAACTGCCGCTGAAACCGATACCAAGTTTCCCCAAACCTACTGTGAACTGATAAGCATAGGACAAAGAAAGATTAATATCCTCGTTGAAGCCGATCTCGTCATAATAAATTGAAACTCCTGCGCCATGTGATGCGCCGAAAAGCCTGAAGGGAACCCCAAGATTCAGTACCACATCTCTTGGGGCACCTTCAATACCCACCCATTGCTGCCTCAGGATGGCATGTGTGGATACCATTTCGCTGCTCCCCGCAGAACCGGGATTGACTGAAACGAGGTCGTACATATAATGGCTTACTTGTCTTTCCTGTTGTGCCTGGGAATATAAAACCAATCCCAGTGCATAAAAAATCAAAATAAATTTTTTCATTTTTTTACTATCTTACTTTTGTTTTCTACAGATAGCGCAAGATTGAGCCTTACCTATAAAAAGTAAAATAAGTAAAAATATTGTTTAACCACAAATCATAATTAACATCCGCCTGTTAATAAAGTCAACCGAGAAAATTCACTTATTATACTGAATTGTTACAAGAATGTTACTGCAGTCCTTTTTTTTTTAACAAAATTTACCCGAAGAACAGAAAGGGTTATTTTTCCGGTTGTTTGACAGGATGTAAATAATACAGGACGGGTGGCCGGTATCCCTGCGGCCGGTCGCTACAGGTTCAGTTTATCCGCTGAAATACCTTCCACCACCGTTCGGGGATTTCATGGTTGCAGGCCTGTTGATATTCATCCTGGGAGCAGGCAACCCTTGTCATCTGCCCGCTTCTTATTTCCGGAACGTCCATCCACCAGCGGCCTGTGATAAGACTTTTATAGAAGGTCAGCTCATGCTCCATATCCTGATGTTTTACAAGGAAGACCTTGAAATCAGGGTTTTTTTGATCCGGAATCTCAGACTTGCGTTGACCGAACCCTTCGATGAAGTACCAGATGGCTTGGGCAGCAAGGTGTGCCGTCTGGCCGTTGATATCGATCATGGGCTCCACTTCATAGATGCCAAAGCACATGGTTTTATCACCAAGACCTGCATAAAAAGAAAGCTGACAGGCTTCTTCCGCCATGAATCCGTTAGGGGAAGGGAAGCTGGTTCCTGGTGCATCGGATTGCCTTATCGCCGACATGTCAAAACTGACAAGATCGGCATCACGCAGGAAGGGTTCGGCCATAGATAGTGTCGAACGAAGGCTGCCCAGTCTGATGCAATCAAATGATTTATTTTCAAGTTCCTCGATATGGCTTTTATTGACAAGGTACTGCTGGTGACCCAGATTGGTAAAGCTGAACAGGGAGCGGCTGTCAGCCAGGTACCTCAGCCATCTTGATGATTCAGGCACATTATCTTCCATGTCGATCCGGGAATCGATGCTTATCATGCTGACAGCCCTGAATACTTTTTCAAAGGCCATGTAGACACCATAGCTTATATCCTGTGTGCCTCCGATGACAATTGTAACTACCTGGTTATTGATCAGCTCTATCATTACATCGCGCAGGCCATAATAGGTATCCATGACAGAGGAGGTCTTCTTCAGGTTTCCAAGATCGATGATACGCTGCCTGCCATTGTTTCTGCAAAGCTGATAGAGCTTTGACCGGATAAGATCCGGCGGCCTTCCTGAGCTGTTTTTCCCGGAACCCCTGTCTTCGCCAACACCAAGTATGGCTATCTGATAGTCACTTATCTCATCAACCGGATGGTTGGCAGTATTAACAGTCAGGTGGTGCCCGAAGGCAACATCATCTGAAATGAAGGCCATTTGAGGCTTTTCAAGCTCGACAGGATCGAAGTAATCGTTTAGGTCCATCCTGAAAACTATTGTTTTTTCTTCATTGTCCTGGATTTTTCTCCGGATTCCTTTATGATTTTCAGGCAGTCTTCAAAGCTCAGCTGGTCAGGACTAATTCCCTTCGGAATTTTGTAGTTTTCCTTTTCGCGGTTAATATAAGGTCCCCATCTGCCGTTTAAAACGCGTAAGGCTTTATCTTCCTTAAAGGTCTTTATAATCCTGTTTTTATCCTTTTCCTGCTTCTCCCTGATGATTTCGACAGCTCTTTCCAGTGTCACGGTATATGGATCATCTGTCTTCCGGTTCAAAGAGTAAAATGCGGAATGATGCAGGATGTAAGGTCCGAACCTTCCTGTCGAGGCAACCACATCATGGCCTTCCAACTGACCCAGAATTCTGGGAAGCCTGAATAATGCAAGGGCTTCTTCAAGTGTTATGGATTCAAGGTTCTGGCCTTTGCGCAGTTGCGCGTATCTTGGCTTCGGATCGCCCGAAGTCTCCCCAATCTGTGCCACAGCTCCGTATCTGGCCATCCTGACGTACACAGGCAGGTTAGTTTCGGGGTCAGTACCCAGCAACCGTTCAGGTTTGGTCACCTCTGAATTGACAAGGACGTTTTCGATGGATGAATGAAAAGGCCTGTAAAAACGTTGTATCATATCAGTCCAGTCCAGTTTGCCTTCGGCAATCTCATCAAATTCCTTTTCCACACTGGCAGTAAAGTTATAATCAAGGATCTCTTTAAAATGCTTGACAAGAAAATCATTGACCATAATACCCATGTTATCCGGGAAAAGCTTCATTTTTTCAGCTCCTGTGATTTCAGTTCCGGTTGATTCAACAACTTTTCCCTTTTCAAGCTGAAGGATGGTGAACTGCCGTTCCTTACCGGGTTTGTCTTCTTTCACGACATATCCTCTCTGCTGGATGGTGGAAATGGTGGGAGCATAGGTTGAAGGCCTTCCGATGCCAAGCTCTTCAAGTTTTTTAACAAGGCTTGCTTCAGTATAGCGGTAAGGATGATGGCTGAAACGTTCTGAGGCGTTCATCGTGCGGTATGTCAGTTTCATTCCTTCCAGCACAGGTGGCAGCAACACCTGATCTCTTTCCTCCTGCTCCTCGTCAGAAGACTCAAGGTAAACTTTCAGAAACCCGTCAAAGACGAGCACTTCGCCCTCTGCCAGAAATTTTTCCGGCCGTCCATGCACATCAATCGTGACAATGGTTTTTTCCATTATCGCATCAGCCATCTGGGAGGCAATGGTTCTTTTATGAATCAGTTCGTAAAGTCTTTTTTCAGTTGCATTGCCCTGTATATGGAACTTGTTCAGGTCAGTCGGGCGGATGGCCTCATGGGCTTCCTGGGCACCTTTTGCCCTGGTCTTGTAATTCTTGATATGAACATATTTTTTGCCGTACTCCCTTTCTATGATTTCTCCTGCGACAGACAGAGCCATTGATGAAAGATTGACGGAGTCTGTTCTCATGTAGGTGATGAGTCCCGCTTCATACAGTCTCTGAGCTACCTGCATTGTCTGTGCCACAGAAAGACCCAGCTTCCGGCTGGCCTCCTGCTGAAGGGTTGAAGTGGTGAATGGGGCGGAAGGTGATTTTTTTGCCGGCTTCTTCACCACCTCCGAAACGGAAAATACTGCTCCCGCACAATGTTCAAGAAACCGGGCGGCTTCAGTTTTTATTTCAAATCTCCGGTCAAGTTCAGCTTTAATGTCAACCTCAGGTGCATTTACACCGGGAAGGGCGAAAGTGGCTGTAACTTTAAAAAAAGAGGCGCTCCTGAACCGGTTTATCTCCCTTTCGCGCTCCACAATCAGGCGGACGGCCACAGACTGTACACGCCCGGCTGAAAGCGAAGGCTTTACCTTCCTCCACAGTATAGGTGATATCTCAAATCCTACCAGTCTGTCAAGCACACGTCTTGCCTGTTGTGCGTTTACCAGGTTCTGGTTGATTGTTCTATAGTGATCAATTGCATAAAGAATGGCGTCTCTCGTGATTTCATGAAAAACAATACGCTTTGTGGCGGTTTTATCAAGCTTCAGCACCTCCGTCAGGTGCCAGGCAATGGCCTCCCCTTCCCGGTCCTCATCAGAAGCAAGCCAGACAGTTTTTACTTTTCTGACAAGGTCCCTGAGTTCATTCACCGTCTTTTTTTTATCATCCGGTACAATATAGATGGGTTTGAAATTGTTTTTTATGTCTATGCCAAGGCCCTCCTTCGACAAATCACGGATATGGCCCATGCATGATCTGACCAGAAAGTCCTTGCCCAGGAATTTTTCAATTGTCTTGGCCTTTGCCGGAGATTCGACAATAATCAGATTATCTGTCATTCAAATGCTTTTCTTACCGGTTGCAAATAAATCAATAATGCCCCGAAGTTCAAAATTTTAATTCAAATAATTACTACTTTTGACCGCAAACTGCTTAATTATATGGATTTCAGAAACATCATAATGAAGCTCAGACAAATTGACCGGAATACTTTCAACAAATGGTTCTGGATTATTTTTGCCAGTCCCTTTGTCGGTCTGGCCCTTCTTCTTTTGCTGGCCGCGGTGGGTGGATTGGGTTACATGCCTGATATCGCCACTCTTGAAAATCCAAGCATCAGCCTGGCTTCCCAGGTAATTTCAGATGATGGCAAGGTTCTGGGTTCTTTTTATTACCAGAACCAGAACAGAACTTACGTGGATTACAGAGAGCTTCCGCAGCATCTGATTGATGCACTGATCGCCACTGAAGATATCCGTTTTTACCGTCATCCGGGTATCGATGCCAAGGGACTGGCGCGGGTGGCGGTAAAGACAATCCTGCTGCAACAGAGAAGTTCCGGAGGAGGGAGCACCATTACCCAGCAGCTGGCGAAACTGTTGTTTCATGAACCTCCAAAAACCTATCTCGGCAGGATAAAACAAAAGATA
>JAXDCR010000211.1:0-12743 GCA_034677845.1 Bacteroidales bacterium
GGCTGAACGATATTGCCAAATGCAAGGTCGAGGTCAGTTACAAAATCAGGGTCCTTAAATGATTCGCACACTGACACCGGTCAGCGGTAAATGACCCTCATGCTGACGCTGAACTCGTCATCACCAAGTGTAAAATCAAAATCATCCAATACAGGTCTTTTCAGACCTTCAGTCACAAAGTCCGAGAATCCAAAGCCTTCCCTGGGCATCAGAAGCCCGTAATCCATTTTCCCGTTATTGTTTTCATCATCCAGCAGGGCCAGTCCGTATCTTCCCGGAGGCAGACCGGTGATCACCACGGTCAGATTTCCTTCACTCATATCATCTTTGGAGACTTTCTGGATGCGGTATGGTTTTTCATCCCTGAAACTCTGGTCATCTTTGAAGACAGACAGCAGGATCGTTCCCTGGCGGCTTCTTATCCCCGTTATATGCACGGTCAGACGCTGTGCCATTCCGGGTACGGCCGGCAGCATCAGGATAAACAGCAGGATGATCTTCATGGACTCAGCCGCCGAGGCTGGTAATTGAAAAACTGCTTTCCTCAAGCGGGCTCGCAGCATTGAACTGGTTGACAGTAAGCACAGATTTTCTGCCATTTTCAATGTTTTCCGCCTCCATCTTAAAGGAGAAATATCTGCCATTGCTTTGTTTTTTATAGTCGTCAAGGCGCATAACCTTGAAAAGCTGGTTGCCGGCATCATAATATTCAACCTTGTATGTCAGGTTTGATGCCTGGTCGATCCAGGCAATCTTTCTGGTAAATCCGTTTTCATCGGCGATATCCTCGCTGGCGCACACTGACTCTATCTTCCAGCATGTTTTATCACCCAGGCGTTCCGTTCCCAAAATCCTGTACGAGTAGTCATCCAGGTTGGGCCTTGCCATATCGGCATTTGAGAATTCCGAGCCCATGAAGCTCTGCCCCTTCTCACTGCTGACTATGCGACGTGTTTTCCGCAAGGCCGGCATGAAAATCCACATATCGTCCGGACTGTCATTGTAATCATAGACCAGCATGGCCGTGCCCTTCACTTCGGCCGGTGAAATGAAACGGATCAGCGTTTTTGTTGTCTCACCGAATTTTCTGGTCGAATTGGTGATCTGCCTGACCCTGATATTTCCTTTGTTATCCGCAATGGTCAGGGTGGAGGTCATTTCCATCGATGCAAAGTCGACTGCTTTCATTGCGTTTTCGGCTATTTCACGGGCGGTCTGTGCTTTAAGAGCCGTTGCCATGAATATCATCATGACTGCCGCATAACTTGTTGTTTTCATATTGTTCTTATTATTGATTTTTTGATAATTGGCAACATCAGTATTTCACATTGCGTTAATTGTCTGCTTGTTATTTTTATGCAGCGCCATATCCGGGCTGATAACTGGCTATCTTTCTTTATCACGGCACAGGTACTTTTTCCTGTACTGAAGGCTCACTGACAGGTTTCCGGTACCGGCCCTTTTCACCTGTCATTGCCTGATGGGTCTTAAGGAAAACGGGCTTTGTGACCATGCAGATGGCAGGAATGAGCACCAGTGCGCAAACCAGGCACAGCAGAAGAGAAAAAATGATAAGAAAGGCAAAGGTTTTCAGTATGATAAGTCCCGATAAAAAAAGCACAGCAAAACCGATCATCACGGAAAAGGCATTGATAGTGATTCCCCTCCCCGTGGTTCTCAAGGTGTGTCTTATTGACGTGGCATGATCTGCGCCGCTTTCCATTTCGGTTTTGTACCTCCAGAAAAAATGGATTGTATAATCCACTCCGATTCCTATTGCCACGGAAGAAAGAAGCGATGTGGCTATGTCGAGTTCCAGTCCGAACCAGCCCATCAGTCCGAAATTACATACCAGACAGAAGACCAGAGGGACGATCCCAAGCAGTCCGGCAAATAATGATCTGAATATCAGCGCAATCACAATCACGATGGCTGTGAAAGCAAAGGTGACGGAGCTCCACTGACCCTGTATGATCGACTCAGCCAGTTGTTTTTCGACGACGGAGGACCCTGCTTCAAGCCTGAAAAACGGATCGTCCCGGGTTAACTCGTCAATCCTGTCCAGCACCCGGTTGAAGGCTTTCAGGTCATCTGCACTGAACTGGATGTTGACAAGCGCCCTGGTATAGTTGAAATCAACAAGCTGTTCAAAATCCTCCGGATCGCCGCCCATCATGTAGAGTTCAATGTACTGTGCCACCGCATCCCTGCTGCCCGGTATCACATCATACAATGAATCACCTGCTTCATTGAGCGACCTGCTGATGAGGAGGATGATGTCAGCCAGCGAGGTCACCTTGCCCACTTCAGGAAGCTTCTCAAGCTCCTTTTTGTAATGGTCCATGTTGCCAAGCAAGGCCGGATCCTTGATATCTCCCTCAAACATAAGAGTGATGTACTTGTTGCCATTGAAGCTGCTGTTTAAGATCTCCGTTGAAGTTCGCAGATTATGATGGCGCGGCATCATCTTTTCATGGTTAATGCCTGCCTGCAGTCTGAATATGCCAAGGCCGGCCAGCACAAAGGCCAGAACAAATGCCGCGATGGTGAACTTTGGGTAAAGGGTTGCGGTGTTGCCGGCCCAGGCAAGCATTTTATCAACAGGCGCCTGTTTCTGTCCCGAAAAGCTCTTCTGCACTTTTCCCTTCCTCATTCGCGACAGGATGGCCGGAACATACGTCAGGCTCAGGATCAGGGCAAAAGCAACGCCAACGGAGGCAACCACTCCGATCTGCTTCGTCGGCAGCATGACATACGTGACGAGTCCCATTATCCCGAAAATCGTTGTCAGACCCGTCATCAGGATGGGCTTTTTAAGCCTGACGAGCGATTCGTCCACGATCTGCTCCATCGGCCAGTTGTTATGGATTGCGTTGAACTCCTGATACCTGGCTACAAGGTGCACCGCATAATTATTGGCGACAGCGATCATTATTATCGGGATCAGGACAGCCACGAGGCTGAACTCCCACCCGAGCAGCGGAATAAGGCCCATTGACAGTATGATCGACATGGCCACCACGCTCAGCGGAAGCATAACGCCTCTCTTTTCCCCGAATGAAAAATAAAGGAAAAGGATCATGATTATCAATCCCAGTGGCATCAGCACAGCCAGGTCTTTTATGGCGATCTTCTGGATCTGATACCGGAGGTAAGGCATGCCGTTTATGTGAACCCTCTCTTCACCGGGGTACCTGGTCAGCTGACCGTTAATCAGTTCGAAAACTGTTGCATCCTTTACCCCTTCTGCCGGGTTCAGCATGACAAGGGCATAGCGGAAGTCAGCCGAAACAAACACCCCAGATACCAGCTCGTTCCGGCTGAGGTCATCCCTCAGGCTTTCGCGTTCACTGTCAGTTACCGGGATCTTTCTGACCGCAGGATCGACAACCATGGCACCATCTTCGCTGTGCACATGCCTGGAGCTGAAGAGTGACAAGACACTCCTGAACTCCGGCATTTTCCTGAAAGCCCTGTCGAGGTTGCTGATCCTTTCCAGCGTGGCCTTATTCAGCACATCCGGAGCCTCGAATATAAGGACGACCATTTCTGTCTTTCCGAATATCTTTTCAAGTGTGTCCTGTTTGATCTTTGCAGGAATGTCATCCGGCAGGTAAGTGTTCAGGTCTGTGTTGATCCTTGAGTGGCGCAACGGCACAAGGAACAGAAGCGCAAGCAGAACCGGAAGTGCCATGTAGAGTTTCCTGTGCTTTATGACGTGATTGTCTGATATCATGGTATATGTGTCTTTAAAAACTCACCTTAAGCTGAAAAAAGCCGCCATTTAGCACGGCCTTAGCCTTATGGAAGACAGAGCTGCCGGGTCCGTCCATCAGATTCATGCCGGCAGCGGCAGACAGTTGATCCGTGATGCTCCAGGTGAGCGACGGCCTCAGCAGATATTCCTCCGTGGTAATGTTGCAGTATGCTGAAAACTCAGCTCTTATGGTTTCATAGCTGAACGATCTGCCAAGGGATATGAACAGCGCATGGTTCCATTGTTTCCTCTGGTTGAAGATACCACGGTTGAAACCGGCAGATTCATTTTTTATCAGGGCCATGGCATACTCCATCTGACTGACCGGGTCGTATGGATCTTCCGGCAGGGGTGTCTCAAGAGGTGTGTAATGGATGACGAACTTGCCGATATACTGAAGTATTGCCGTCACACCCGACAGACTTCGCTCAATGCCTGCCACACCATAAATCCCCGGATAGGGGACATCCATTTTCTCTCTGTATCCGGTTGTCATTTCATAGGCTGCTTCTGCCCGGATGATCCATGAACCGGCTGTCAGTTCGAGGTCAGCGCCTAAAACGTTCTTGCTGTAATAACCGGGTTGATAGGTTACGGAAGGGATTTCACGCATCAGGTCCATATCCTTGATGTGGAAACCGTAAAAAGGGTCATAGCCGTGGAAATAAGAAAAAGAAAAACCGGCTGCCGGAAGCTCCACATTCAGACGTGCTGCCAGTGTCCCTTTCTTAAGGCTGTATCCGGGATGACCGGCCGGTTCAAAGACGACACCCGGTCCCATGTCAAACAGGTCATACCGGTATATTGACGGCTTGTAGAATGGCACCAGCACCAGGTCAAGTTCCGCTGCCGCATTAAGTCGATACCTGGTCCTTAGCATCAGGTTTGACAGCTTCTGGTCGTCAGGCTCAGCGGTCAGCAGGAAATAATCATACGGGATCAGGTTGCCGGTGGGATTGAAACCATCCGTGCGGCCCCAGGCAATGATCTGGTTACCCAGTGTAATATCCAGCTTCCTGCCGCGGTATCCTGCGTAAGCCTCCTTAAGCTGAACGATGGTGCAAACAGTGTCGAAATGAAGCCCCTCACGCACCCGCAGATCTGCAAAAAGGACCGTATTGGGACGGTTCAGGGCGGCCCGGACACCGAGTTCACCAAAACCACTGCCAATATCATATTGCCGCGATCCGCCAAACAGAGATCCCCTCACATATCCGTTCCATTCAATTATCCGTTCCTCCTCCGGTGATACGCCTGCAAAGGCATCGACAAGCGGTTCCTGCGACAGGCATTCCCGGAATGAAAATGCCGCGATGGCAAGTGTGATGATCAAACCAAAGATCCCCTGGCGCATATATTTTTTATCTGCCATAAACAGCTGCTTTACAAAATCAGCGGAAAGTTAATGATGTAAAAAGGCCAGGAAGGTAATTTTCGCGCACTCCGAACCGGTACAACAGGTACGGAAAATGCGCCTTATGGCCGGAGTTTCTGCATCAGGTACGGAAAATGCACTTTACGGCCGGAGTTTTTGCACTTATTTCTTCAGCACTCACCTATTCAGAGTCTTTCCTGAACTGAAGCGGGGTGCAACCGGCGACCGCCTTGAAAACGGAAAAGAATGTCGACTTGCTGTTGAAACCGCAATCATAGCCGATCGCTTCAATTGACAGATGCCTGAGTTTCGGATCTGACAGTTTTTGCTTAACAGCCTCCACACGGTATTCATTCACAAACTGGTAAAAATTCCGTCCGAATTCCGTGTTGATTACCTCGGTTAGCACATGCCTGGAGGTTTTCAGCATGTCTGCAAGTCTGACAATGGTGAGTTCACTGTCGAGATAAGGCTTTTGTTTTTCAAAACATTCCAGTATCCTGGTTCTGATCTTTTGTTTGTCTTCCGGTTTAAGCCTTGATTTTATGTACTTCTCGGCTCCGTTCTGTACCTGATTGCGCGCAAAGATTGTTTGCTGCTTCAGTCCGTAGAAACCAAGGATAAAAGTCAGCAGCAGGAGCACCGAGTAGGTAAACACGGGTATCAGGTCTTCCTTTCCGGTGAAATAATTGGCCAATCCCATGGCAATGCTGCCCATCCACATGACTATATAAAAAACAAGCAGGAATAAAAGCCATGTGATCATCTTATAACTGTCAAGGGTCGAGAACTCATGCATCAGGTTCATGCGGTGCCTGTGCACCTTCAGGATGCTGAGCAGTGAATAAACAACCCAGGAAATGAAAGAGCATACGGCAAAGGCGGTTCTGAACCACAAGGTGGCATCTCTTTCCAGGAAGTCTCTTATGGATCCGGCTTCCCTTATCAGGTAAGCAGTGCTCTCAAAAACGACATATGGCAGAAGGTGCAGCAGCTGGGTCCACTTCAGTCTGAATTCCTGCCTGGTCAGTGAAAGGATATACAGGTAAATGGCCGGGTTGAAGAGAAAAAAGGGATTGGACAGAAGGTACCGGTCACCGAATGCCATGCGGTCCGCCACAAAAGTGGCAAACTCAACCGCCATAAGGATTAACAGGGCTGACAGCAACTTGTCGGATGTATTCCTGTTGATTTTGGCTGCAATGAGGAACCCCGAAAAAAGCGCGACAGCAAATCCGATCCAGGCAACCGTTTCCATAATCACAAAAATATTAAAAATATGCCAACACCGTATTTTGAATGCTGCGGTCGTTGTCAATCAGGATTTACGATAAGAACAGGTTTCACAGTCTCTGTTTCAATAATTAATCCGATAGGCAATCACCGGCGTGGATAAATATCGTATTTTTATCAATGCTTCAAAAGTCTTTCCGGCGATGGTCAGAAAATATCCGGTATTAATCACTTTGCTCCTTGGCCAAATGATTGCCTCCAGGGGACAGGAATTTGAATGGCAGGCAGGGTATTTTGGTTTTTTTGACAACCGTGAATACTTTAATTCATATGTGATCGACCAGACCATTCTGGGTGCCCGCCTGCAGGCAGAGGCAGGCTTTGCCCTGAACAGCCGCAGCAGGTTTTCCGGGGGACTCGATTACCTGTACGAAATGGGAAGCAAGGGTGAGCTGACAGCACCCGATATCATCCTTTATTACCAGGGTCAGACGAATAATTTTGATCTTCGGCTGGGGGCCTTCCCGCGCCATGAAACAGTCGATATGCCACGCGCCCTGCTGAATGACACCCTCGGGTATTACCGTCCGGCTGTTGAAGGCATATGGCTTGAATACCACACACCGGCTTTCAGGCACAATGTCTGGGTGGACTGGACCGGCAGGCAGTCGGAGAACAAAAGAGAAGCATTCATGATGGGACTGTCGGGGCATTATGGAAGGGGACTGTTTCTGTATCAGCACCATGCAGTCATGAGTCATATTGCCCATTCTGCCGATCCGCTGAATGAAGAGCATATCAGAGACAATGCCGCTCTGGCGGCCATGGCCGGCATCAACCTGTCTGCATACCTTATATTTGACACCCTCATCCTTTCCTCCGGTTTCCTGGGCTCCTGTGACCGGGTCCGGCATATAAGCGATTTCGCTTTTTCAGCCGGATGGCTGAGCGAGGCAGAGGTGAAATACAGGGGGGCAGGCTTACACGTAAGCATGTACAAGGGAGACAGCCAGCTTATCATTTCAGGAGACGGCTTTTACAAGGCCCCTTTTTATACCCGCACAGACTTGTATTATGAGCGGATCAGCCGATCCGTTTCGGGCAGGGCGCAGTTTTCCCTGCATTTTATAAGAGAACTTGTCGATCTGTCCATGTCGCTGCAGGTGCGGGCACGGCTGGGCGGCCGCATGCCGCTGAGAACCCGGGGCGCGAGGCATTGAATCGGCATCTGTCAAGAACAGCATCTGCAGCAACGGTCACCTGAAACATCTGGCTTCAAGCTGGCCGAAGACCCTGATCTTCCTTACAAAATAATCATAAACGATGCTTCGCCTGTAGATCCCACCAATACGGAAAGACCGGCAAAGCCTCCCTGCGCGGCATCTGGCCCTGAGAAGAGCCGGCAGCTGGCGGCAGACACTGGCATGCGCCCTGACGACGGCCCACCAGAGGCCTCCCGATCCCCTGCCCAGGTACACAAACGAGGATGCGATGTCCATCATGATCCTGACAGGCAAAACAGTGAACAACCGGTGGAATGCCAGGTTCTTAACCAGCAGGAAAATGTTGTTCCTGTAATTCAGGTAAAGCTTGCGAGGGTTATCATTCGGCAGTGTGCCTCCCCCCACGTGAAAAACTGTGGATGCCGTGATGCACCGGATTGTGTAACCCATCCGCTGCAGGCGCCAGCACAGATCAATCTCCTCCATGTGAGCAAAGAACATGTCATCGAGTCCCCCCGCTCTCCTGTAGCATTCCGCCCTCAGCACCATGCATGCCCCGGAAGCCCAGAAAACCTCCCGGGTATCATCATACTGTCCCTCATCACATTCTATATTGTCCATTATTCTGCCCCTGCAGAACGGATACCCGTACCGGTCGATGAATCCCCCGGCTGCTCCTGCATATTCGAACATGTCTCTCCGGTTGTAGGAGCGGATGACGGGCATGCATGCAGCCATCGCCGGGTCTCCTTCCATGGCTCCGATCAGTGGTTCCAGCCAACACTCCGTTACCTCGATATCCGAATTCAGCAATACGTAATAGTCAGCATCTATCTGTTCAAGGGCTTTCCTGTACCCCATGGCAAAACCATAGTTCCTGTCAAAGCGTATCAGGCGGATACCTGGATAGTGCTTTTCTATGTATTCAACGGACCCGTCAGTGGAGTGGTTGTCTGCAATGATGATCTCAGATCCATCACCCGTGGTATTACGGACAGTGATGTGTAGGAAATACTGAAGGTATTTCAGTCCGTTCCAGTTCAGAATGACAACTGCCGTGCGGCTCATGCCGTTATCAGTTTGATGTTTTCAGGCCTCGTGTTCCTGAACCGCCTGTGTGACCAAAGCCAGTATTCCGGTTGCCTGCGAATCTCATTTTCCAGTTCTTTCACATAGGCAAGAGTGATCTGGTTTTCCACCGTATCAGGGGCGTTATCGAAGAGCTTTTTAAAACTGGCTTCATAGAACCCTCTTTTCTTCTTTGCGATGTCAAGGAATACAACGGCAAGGTCCATCTTCCTGGCCATCTTTTCCAGCCCCTGAAAAAATGATGTTTCCTGGTTCAGGAACACTGTCCAGAAAGTGTTTGACCGCGGGGGCCTCTGGTCGGCAACAAACCATGCAAGGAACAACTGGTTGTTGTTCCTGTATTGAAATGCCCTGCGGTAAATGTTCTCCATGGGCACCACTATCAATCCAAGCCTGCTTCGGATGTGGCGGACAAGCCTGTCAATGAGTCTGTTCTGAAGCGGACGGTAAATGGCCATTGGAACATGGTCAGTGTGTTGCGGTAAGTTGACGATCCATTCCCAGTTGCCGTAATGACCCGAAACAAGCGCAATGCTTTTATTCTCCCTTGCCAGTTCGTGAAGCAGGCCGGGGTTCAGAAACCTGAAGCGCCTGTCAAAGGTTGCAGGCGACATGGAAAGAGACTTGACAGATTCAAGCAGGAGGTCACAGAAATGCCTGTAAAACCCCATGGCAAGCTTTCGGATCTCCTTTTCGTCTTTTTCCGGAAAGGCAAGGCCAAGGTTGCTGAAAACAGTATCCCTTCGATACCTGACCACATAAAAGCAGATCAGGAACATCACATCAGAAATCCTGTACAGCAGCCAGAATGGCAACCATGAGACAAGCCGCGTAAACACATAAACCAGGTAATAAACAAAGTTGTCCATCGCGGAACTGTTAATTATGCCTGCCGGGTCATGAAATTTCCGACAATCTCTCTGAAAGACCTGAAGATATGGCTGTTGGATGCGACAATCTCACCTCCGAACAAATAGTCGTCGCCTCCGCTGAAATCCGCAACCATACCTCCGGCCTGTTTTACCAGGAAGGCCCCGGCCGCGACGTCCCATGGATTCAGGTTGAATTCATAGAACCCGTCATACCTTCCGCAGGCCACATAGGCAAGATCAGCGGCTGCGGATCCCAGCCGCCTCACCCCGTGGGTGTTGTTAAAAAAGTAATCCAGGGACTTCATG
Organism: Bacteroidales bacterium; assembly: GCA_034677845.1. Classification (GTDB taxonomy): domain Bacteria; phylum Bacteroidota; class Bacteroidia; order Bacteroidales; family UBA10428; genus UBA5072. The sequence goes on from JAXDCR010000211.1 coordinate 9,856, forward strand.
AAGTTTTCAAGCCTGTTGAACACCGTGTACGGAAATCCGGTTGCAATAAGCGACTCATTGATATGCTCAACTGTAGAAACATGGATCCTGTTTCCGTTCAGGAAAGCGTCTCCGCCTTTCCAGGTATAAAAGCTCTCTTTCAGCCAGATCTCATGGACGACGCCTATGACAGGCTCTCCGTTTTCAAGCAGGGCAATGCTTACCGAAACCGGGTTTGCGCCGTGTATGAAGTTGGTGGTTCCGTCGAGCGGATCAATGACCCATGTCAGTCTTTCGCCTTCGGATCTGGCAGTGCCTTCTTCAGCAATAAAACCAGCGTTGACGGCCAGCGGGGCAAGCCGGCTGATTATCATAGCCTCGGCGGCCTTATCGACTTCCGTTACGAAATTCTGCTTTCCCTTTGATTCAATATCACCGGGGTGCAACTTGTTCATCTGGCTGAATATGTAACTGCCCGCCTCCTCAGCGACGGACCTTACCTGCTCACAGACTGATTTATAGTTGACCGTTGCCGACATACTCCGCCTGCAGCTTTGCCTTGTAATACTCATACAGCATCTCCTGTGAACGTATTTTAATCTCCCCCTCCCTCCTTACATAGACATTGTCCTGTGTGGCATTGATGACCCTGGCCTTGACATTGTCGTTCAGCTGAATGTCAATCATGTCTCTTAATTCCTGCTGAACTTCCTTGTCGTAAACGGGACAGGCAACCTCGATCCTCCTGTCCAGGTTCCGGGTCATCCAGTCCGCCGAGGTAATGTAATACAATGCATCGCCACCGTTGCAGAAAATCAGGATCCTGGAATGTTCGAGGTACTTGTCCACTATGCTGATGGCCTCTACATTCTCGCTCAGTCCCTTCACTCCGGGCATCAACGAACAGGTGCCCCTGATGATGAGCCTGATCTTCACGCCTGCTTCATTGGCCCGATACAGTTTGTAAATGATCTCCTTATCCACCAGGCTGTTCAGCTTAAGGATCATATAGGCCTCCTTGCCCATTTTTGCATTTTTTATCTCATTGTCGATCAGCTGATACATTTTCCTTCGCAGCGACAGGGGTGAATTGATCAGGTGCCTGTAAACATAATTCCTGTATGTGTCTACAAATGAATCAAATACTCTTTTCACTTCACCGGTGATACGCTGGTCACCGGTGAATAAAAAGAGGTCAGAATAAACGGCAGCATTGACCTCATGAAAGTTACCGGTTCCGATGCAGGCATAGCTTACCGGTTTGCCTTCTTCCCTCCTTGTGATGGATAAAAGCTTTGCATGCACCTTCAGGTCAGGAATGCCGAAAAACACTTTTGCTCCGACTTCCTCGAGCCTGCGTGACCAGTAAATGTTAGCCTCCTCGTCAAAACGCGCCTGCAGCTCAATGACAACCATCACCTTTTTGCCGTTCCGGGCCGCATTGATCAGCGCCTTGACCACCCTTGATTCCCTTGCAACCCTGTACATGGTCAGTGCTATTTCCTCTACCCTCGGGTCTATGGAGGCTTCCTGCAGGAGCCTTACAAAAATTGTAAAATCATGATAGGGAACATGAAGCATGAAATCGCGCTTTTTAATAACCCCGAGAATACTTTTCTGGTTCTGCACAAGCGGATGGCCAAGGGGCTCATTCCTTGCATAGACAAGGTCATTGCCACCCACATTCGGAAAGGCCATAAAGTCTTTGAAATTGTGGTAACGTGCACCCGGGATAAGATTGTTGTCCTCGTCCAGGTTCAGTTTCCTTACAATGTAGTCAAGCAATTCCTTCCGGATTGAATTGTCATACACAAAGCGCACCGGCTGTCCTGTCTTCCGGTTTGACAGCCCCTTTGAAATCACCTCCAGGAAGCTCTTTGATATGTCGTTATCCATATCCAGCTCCGCATCACGCGTAAGCTTTATGATCCATGATTCAAACGTGTCAAAATCAAAGAGGGCAAAGACATCTCGCAGGCAGTGCCGTATCACATCCTCCAGCAGGATAATGAATTTTTTTTCATTTTCCGATGGCAGCACAATGAAACGGGGAAGCATATCGGTGGGCACTTCAATGAGTGCAAAATCCGGTTGCACCGTTCCATCGGAACTGCTCAGCCTGATAGCCAGATATATTGATTTGTCCCTCAGGTGCGGAAACGCATCCACGTTGCTCAGCAGGATGGGGGCAAGGATCGGATGCACCTTGCTGTTAAAGTACTGCCTGACGAAGATCTCCTGCATGGGATTCAGCATCAGCTCGTCAATAATAAAGATCCCCCGTTTTTCAAGCTCACAGAGGATATGATGGTAGGTGTATTCAAATTTATTCTGCAACTGGATGACCTTCTTCTGGATCATGGCCATCAGCTTTTTGGGCTTTTCACCTTCAATCCTCTTGCTGCCCTGCTGGTAGTCGATCATCCGCTTTATGGTGGCGACACGTACCTTGAAAAATTCATCCAGATTATTTGAGAAAATGCCGAGGAACTTGATCCGTTCGATCAATGGCACATCGGGGTCCTGTGCCTCCTGCAGCACCCTTTCGTTGAAAGACAGCCAGCTGATTTCACGGTGGATCAGTTTACTTTGCTCCTTCATGAACTTGTTGTTTGTTGCACCCCTGACAGGCTAACTGTCAATGATGGTGAATTAACCGGATCAGCTCTTCTCCGGGAATGTCAAAAACCTTTTCCCGACAAGGCTCTTATCTATGTTTTTCCACTTGTCGGTATTGAAAATAAATGTAGCCACCCCTGCCGTCGGCAGGTTGATGATGGGTTCGCTGAGAAAGTAATTGGCTATAAAGGTAAAGTCAGGATTATGACCGAATATCATAAGTGACTTTACCTCATTGTCTGTCTGCTGCACAAGCCTCAGAATTTCTTTTGCAGTTGAATGATAAAGCT
>JAXDCR010000212.1:0-17619 GCA_034677845.1 Bacteroidales bacterium
ATGTTGCTTTGTTTTCAGAGTCCCAGAAATATGATGGCCGCACCGCACAGGGCGATGGCTCCTCCCGCCAGCAAATCCTTGTACTTTTCAAGGGTTTCAAAGCGGATAAGCGACATGCCCCTGATGAGCAGCAGTACGGCAATGACCATGGTGAGTATGGTGGCAGCGGCAAACAGGGCCGAGATGCCGGCCACGGCACCGAAGTTCCTTTCAGCTGCCGGGTACATAAGCAGGGGTATCAGCGGTTCGCAGGGTCCCAGCACGAAAATGGCAAAGAGAACCCAGAAACTTGTCTGACTGGCTGCAGCACCCGAATCCATGGCGCTGTCATGCCTGTGCCCGTGACCCGGTTCGTGACCATGGTTGTGGTCATGGCTGTGGATAAGTCCCTCCCCCTGGAGGTGTCCGTGCAGGTGCTTATGCCTCTGCCTGGTCTGTGACAATCTCCAGGCGCCCCAGAGCATGTAGGCAGCGCCGAAAAGCATCAGCAGCCAGGCTGCAATGCCTCCGCGCAAGCCTTCAAACCTTTCGACGCCCGAAACGGCAAAACCGGCCGCAATGCCGACAAAACCTATTGCCACCGAGCTGAGCACGTGTCCCAGTCCGCACAGCAGGACCACGTTGATTGTTTTGACCCGGCTCCATCTCTTTGCACGGGCGAGAGCAACAAACGGAAGGTAATGGTCAGGTCCCGCAAGCGTATGCAGGGTACCGATGCTGATGGCAGTGACCGCCAGTGCCGACAGGGATTGATCCATCTGATGTAAAATATTTGATATTACGATTTTGTTTTTCGTAACACTGACAAATATAGCATATTTTTATCATTGGCAGCAGTTTTTGCATATTTTTACCACCACAGATGGAAGGTTAACAATGGCAGGCAACAAGAGCGCAGCATATGCCAGGTTAAGGCGGCAGATCGAAAAACTGTTTGAAAAACAGGAGGATGCAATTGCCCGCATGGCCACCGTGAATGCCTTGCTGTACCACAAAATGCCCGGATTTTTATGGGTGGGTTTTTACCTGCTCAGGGATGACCGGCTGCTTGTCGGTCCCTATCAGGGCCCCCTTGCCTGTATGGAGCTTGAGAAAGGCAGGGGCGTGTGCTGGTCCTGCATAAAACAGCAGAAGACATTGGTGGTCAGTGATGTGCATGAATTTCCCGGGCATATAGCCTGCGATCCCCGGTCTCGTTCCGAAATTGCGGTGCCGGTCAGGAACACAAAGGGTGAAGTCGTTGCTGTGCTGGATGTTGACAGCAGGGAAACGGCTCATTTTGACGCGGTGGATGCAGGCAATCTGGAGGCCATTGCATCGGTTGTCTTCACAGGCCTACCTTCGGTCAAAGCTCTCTAGCAAACCGGTTATTTTATCGATTGAATAAGGTTTCGTCAGCAGCTGGTCAAAGCCCATGCTTTTGAAATCATTGAAGAACATGCACGGATTATGGCCGGTTATGGCAACCACGGGAATGCTGTTCTTGGGATAATCCGGACGTTCCCTGATGCGGCGGGTGGCTTCCATGCCGTTCATGACCGGCATTTCAATATCCATCAGCACGAGGTCTATCCTGCGGTTGCCGTCAATGGCATCCAGCACCTGCTGCCCGTTCTCCACCTCGATCAGCTCATGCCCCAGTCCCCTTACGATTTCCGAAATCAACAGGCGGTTGGCATAAATATCATCTGCAATAATAATCCTCATAAACTGAATGTTGCGTCTGTCAGTCCCGATATGCGCCCTTTGCCGGCGACCCTGCAAAGATAATCATTTGTCGCGAGGCTGTGCCATTTAGTTTTCACCGGAATAAAATATGCACTAAATTTACAGGGCATTGCCCAATATATGCAAGCAGGTGATCAGACGGAAAGAAATAAAGCAGCTGCGGCTTCAGCTTGAAAAGCTGGAGGAGGAAAACAGGAGGCTCTCGGAAGAGCTGACGGGACTTCACACAGAGGAAGGGCTTCCGGTCAGTTTGTCTGCTTTATTTAAAGCGATGGATATCAATGGATTGGGACTAATAATCAAAACTGATGACAGTCCGGCCGTCTGGTTATCCGACAAGGCCAGGGAGCTGCTCGGTATCAGATCACCCAATCCCGTATCCATTGACATGCTGCTCAGTGCCGTCCCTGCCGAAGACCGGTTCCGACTTGAAAAAGCATTCGCCGATGCGCAAAGCCAGGGCAGAAAAACCGAACTTGAGTTCAGGGTTCGGGCCGAAGCGGATAGCAGGGATGCCAGGATGGTGTCGTTTCATCTGTCACCCTTCGGATCAGCAATGAATCAGGTTTCACATCCGGTGATAGCCACGGTAAGCGATACAGGCAGATGGGACAAGCTGAGGAGAGACCTGTCGAGGGCAAAGGAGAAGTCCGAGGAGGCGGAACGCAGCAAAAGCCAGATGCTTTCCGGCATAGCCCGTGAGATACGCACCCCGATGAATGCCATTCTGGGTTACAGCGAATTGCTCAACATTGGCAATCTCTCCTGGGAAAAGAGAAGAGAGTACATAAAGACAATAAGGAACCAGGGTATCAACCTTCTCAAACTCATCGATGACCTGGCTGAAATTGCGCGGCTTTCCTCCGGCAGTGTCGTCCTCAGGAAAAGCCCCTGCCATGTCGGTATGATGCTCCGCGAGATCACCCATTCCTTCAGACAGCAAAAGCTTTTGTACAACAGGGAGATCCCTGAAATAAAAATCGTATCTCCGGAAGAAAACGATATATCCATATTCATCGATGCCGGAAGGTTGCAGCAGTTGATTGTCAACCTGGTTTCCCACATGATGGATCAGGCGGATAAAGGCTTTGTTGAACTCTCCTGCAGGCTGGTGCCGGACAGCAGGATAGAGTTTGCCGTCCGTCTGATGTCAGGCGGCATGCAGAAAGATCAGCAGCAGAAGGCAGGGGCACGGCCTTCGGAGGAGGAATCAGCAGCCTTCCGTTTTGAAGGTCCCGGCATTGAGCTTAGCCTGGTCAGGCACCTGGTCCGTTTTCTCGGCGGAAAAATGTGGGCCGGAACCGGTGAACAGGGCAATGCCTGGTATTTCAGCCTTCCCTATGAGCAGGTTCCTGACCAGTTCCACGATGTTGTCACGGAGGCGGAGTCGGCCCTGCCGGCATACAACTGGAAAGACAGGGTAATCCTGATCGCGGAGGACGACGAGGTCAACTACCGGTTCCTGGAAGCCGTGCTGCAGAATACGGAAGCCCAGCTGTTGCATGTGCACAACGGCCTTCAGGCGGTGGAGCTCTGCCGCTCGACAATACGCATTGACCTGGTGCTCATGGATATCATCCTGCCGGAAATGAATGGTTTTGAAGCCGCCCGGCAGATCCGCAGTTTCAATCCCGACATACCCATCATTGCCCAGACGGCCGTGCGCTATGACGAGGAAGCGGAACGGTACCGCCAGGCAGGCATCAATGACCACATCGTGAAGCCCATCGAGATCAAAAAGTTCCTTGAAAAGATAGACCGATATTTAAACGCCTGACGGGTTGACTGTCAGCCTGTCCTCACCTGCCCTGCAACCAGGCAATCAGTTTTTCGGAGTATGGATTTTCCTTGGGCGCCAGGTACCCAACCAGCTTTCCGTTTTCATCGATCATGTATTTCTGGAAATTCCAGCTGACCGATGTGTCCATCACCCCGTTCAGATCGGCGCTTGTCAGCCATTTATAAAGCGGGTGCATATCCCTGCCTCTGACCGAGATCTTTGACATCATGGGGAAAGTGACGCCGTAGTTCAGCTGGCAGAATTCAGCGATCTCCTCGTTTGTGCCCGGTTCCTGTCCCAGAAAGTTGTTGGCAGGGAAACCGAGTATGACAAAGCCTTTATCTTTGTATTCCTCGTAAAGCTTTTCGAGTTCGGCATACTGCGGCGTAAACCCGCACTTTGAAGCCGTGTTGACGATGAGCACTTTCTTTCCCTTCAGCTGGTTAAGGTCGTAAGCATTGCCTCTGATGTCGGTGACCTGATGATCGTAAAACGAAACCTGCTGTGCCGCAGCTGCCCCGGGTACCATAATACCGGCGGCAAAAAGTGATTTTAATATCCGTTTCATAGTTCAGATTTAAATATTATGCTTCTTTAGCAGGATAACAGACCTGGCTCAGAAATGTTCACCGGCAGTGGCAGCCGTCCTTCCTGCCTTTTTTCTGATGCCAGCGTCCCTGATATTGAAAAAGAGCGACAGGGCCAATGCCAGAAAATAAAACAGCAGGGTCAGCCTGTCAACCAGGTCATCATTGAAATGCAGGCCGGTCAGCCTTTCAGCCAGAAAACCTGTGTATGAATGTGGCAGGTCATGGTGACCAAGTTTTTCAAGCACCCTGAAATGCCAGTCTGTCAAAGGGCAGTAACCCATACCATAGAAAAGTCCCAATGCAGACCACGAACCCCCTGTCAGCACCAGGGCCAGCAGGTTCCATTTCCGGGTGCGCCTGTGTGCCCATCCGAACAGGTTAAACAGTATCAGGAGGGTGTGTAAAAGTGTAAGCAAAAAATCAAGTAACTTTAACATCCGTCATTATAATATATAAGGTAAGGTACTGCTAAAAAACAAGAATGCCAATGCAGCACAAAAATATAACTGTTTCAGGAAGGGTCCAGGGTGTCGGCTTCCGCTATTCCGCACTGCGTGCGGCAGCATCCCTTGGCATAAAGGGGTTTGTCAGGAACCTGGGCAACGGCGGGGTTTATCTGGAAGCCGAAGGCGGGGAAAAGGAACTGGATGCCTTTCTCAGGTGGTGTGCCGAAGGTCCCCCGCTTGCCCGGGTGGACTCCCTTTCTGTCACCGACGGTGAGATCAGACACTTCACCACATTCGAAGTCAGGTGATCCTTCATATCTCAACCAGTGCGGGCTTTTGCACCCATCCCCTGTTGCCGTCCGCGATCCGTATTTCCCGCCAGTTCTGCAGGCTGTCCAGCAGCCAGACTTTTGTGCCCTTGTGCAGAATGAACACACTGACTCCCTGTTCATCGGGCGAGCTTCTCACCGTCACCGAATTTTCCATGACGATCGCGCTGTCGTGTCTATTCAGTGTTGCCCTCCTGTTCCGGGCAATGCCAAAACTCAGCAGAAACAGGATGATGGCGGTGACACCCAGCCTCAGGTAAAGATTCCTGCGGCGACCGGGCGAGGCAAACAGGAACAGGTACAGCAGCACGAGCGACAGGTCGAAGAAAACGGCGCTCAGCATCGCCCAGCCGTCGGGCGACATCATGCTGAATGCCCTGTTGGTCCACCGCCTGAGGAAAAATTCCGGGATGGCTTTCACCTTGTCGGTGATGCGGGCGTTGGCCATTTCAAGGTTCAGCCGAATGTCCTCATCGCCGGGTGCCAGCCGAAGGGCCTTTTCATAATACAGGATGGCTTCGGCAGGCTGGTTAAGCTTATAAAATGCATTCCCCATGTTGTAGTACAGGGCGGCAGATTCAAATCCCTCGTTAAGGACTGACCTGTAACACTCAAGGGCAAGGTTGTAATCCGTGGCGGCATAGTGCCGGTTGCCCTCGGCAAACAGCGAATCCGCCGTGGAAGGCAGGGCAGGGATCGTCAGCAGGCACATTCCTGCTGCCAGGGCCATCGTGACGGCCACTTTTCGCTGGTTTTTCATGCTTGTCGTTTTCATATAACACGGTGCATTATTTGAGTTGTTGATGCAGTCTTGAGATGATTGCCAGCGCATCTTTGTATAGCTGGTCCATTGCCACGTTTGAAGCGGCGGGCGCATATCTGGCCATTTCGCATTCACCGGTTATGCGGAAGAATTCCTCAATGGCATCCTTTTCTGCCTTTTTCTGCTCCAGTGCCAGCATGGCGTTTTCTTTGGAAAGGACCGACAGCGGTATGCTCAGGCTGTCGCTCAGGTAACCCCACAGCGCTTTCAGCAGCTCGTCATAGAATTTTTTCGTTTCCTTTTGCCTGATCCATTCCGCACAGTGACCAAGACGTTTCCTTGCATAACGTTCAGCCCTTCTCCTTCTTGAGAGCGCCACGTCGGCTTCGGCTGCCCGGCGCCTGCGACCCAGCAGGTAAAAAATACCGAAAGCCGCCAGGCCGGCGGCAAGGATCAGGTAATAGGAAGGCGAGCCGATCAGGAAGCGGTTAATAGGCGAAAGCCGAAGGTTGCGGCTTTTAATGTACCGGATATCCTGGTTGAGCAACTCCACATCTTCCCTGGCAAAAGCCGTCAGGCCCTGTGACAGGCTGTCTCCCATCCCCCTTCCCACTCGCACGAACAGGGAAGGCGATTGCAGCGTGATGTACCTGCCGGAGGAGGGGTTGAAATAGGTGAATTCCGGTGCCGGTATGGTATAGTCCCCCGGGGTATTTGCGATGACAAGGTATTCAAAGCTTTTTGAGCCTGAAAACGGGTTGTCCATTTTCACGCTGATGACCGGATCATACAGCGTCAGCTCCATCGGCACCTTCAGCTTCGGTTCATTGAAAAGTTTCACATTGCCTTTCCCGCTGACCTCCACGCGCAGGGTGAGGGGTTCATCTGTCAGAGTGGTACTTTTGCTGAGCGAAGTGTTCATACTGAAATCACCCACGGCTCCGGTGAAGGATTCGGGAGCACCGGCGGGCAGGGGTTTGACGTTTATCGTGACGGCCCTGCTTGAAAGGGTGACCGGAATATTCTGCACATCCGGCATGAAGAAGTCATCGAAGAAAGGATTCGTCATCCGGCGGCTGACTTCCTGGCGGAGGCTTGCCTCCACCTCAAAAGGTTTTATGGTTATCTGCCCCGGGTGCTGCGGAATGATGACAGCTTTCCTGAGCACGCCGCTGTAATAAATTTCCCCGTTGACTACTTCCCTTTCAAGATTTCTCAGCACCGGCACCTCCACAGGCTCAATGAAAAAACCGGTCAGGTCAGGTCCCTTAAACTCCTGATCAATGCCAGACAGATTCGAGCGGGTGTACACCTTAATGGTGATGGTGATCTGTTCTCCCAAATAAACCTCACGCTTGTCGGGAATCAGGGTGACGAACACATCACCGCCGTCTGCTGCGGATTCGCTGTCCTGTGTCTCCCTTTCCTCCTGCTGAGCCGCTCCGCTGTGTGCTGACTGCCGGCCGGAGGCTACCACCTCCAGAGTGACCGGATTTGTCTGCACCTCCCTGTTTCGCAGCCTGACTGTGACGGGAGGTATGGTGTACCTGCCTTCCTTCAGCGCCCTGAGGAAGTAGGTGTACTGGTATGTTGAAGTTGTCTGTATCCTGCCTCCTGCGCTGGTGATACTCTGGCTGTGCCCCTGACTTGGTCCCCCCAGCAGCTGCAAACCATTCAGCTCAGGCAGTTCCACCCCGTTAATCTGTTGTTCGGAGGTAAAGACCAGGTTAAAGGTCTCTCCCACCATCAGCACGTTTGAAGAAACGGAAGCGGTGACTTTGGCATCCTGGGCAGCCACACAGACAGGAATGAAAAGTATGGCGGCCATGGCAGCCACTTTCCTCACGGTCCGTGTATCAATTCTCCTTATCATGGTTACCAGTTTTTATCAACGGGTGCTTTCCTCGTGTGTTGTTGTCTTTCCTGTATTTTTTCAAGGGTTTCCTTCTCTTCATTCTGAATGGCCTGAAGAAGCCTTTCCGCATCCTCGCGCGATATCTTTCCCCTTACCGGCTGGGGTTGCTGCTGATCCTGCTGCTGCTGATCCTGCTGCTGCTGATCCTGCTGCTGCTGCTGATCCTGCTGCTGTTGCTGCTGTTGCTGCTGCTGCTGTTGCTGCTGCTGCTGCTGTTGCTGCTGCTGCTGTTGCTGTTGCTGCTGCTGTTGCTGCTGCTGCTGTGCCAGCATGCGCAGGGCATACTGGAGGTTATGCTTGGCATCCCTGTCTTCCGGGTCATTCAGCAGGGCCTGCCGGTATGCCTCGATGCTTTCACTGAATTTACGGGACTTGAAATAGGCATTGCCGAGGTTGTAGAATGACCGGCTTAACTCCTCCTGTCTGCCGTTTCCTTTTGCCAGCTCCTTATAGCTTTCGGCAGCCATGTCAAACCGATCCTGGCGGTACAGGCTGTTGCCAAGGTTGAACCCTGCAGCAACGGAAGCCGGGTTTTCCTCCAGAGCCTTGCGGTAAAAAACTTCGGACTCAGCGTATTTCCTGTCCCTGTAGTTCGAATTGCCCCTGCGTATGTACTTGAGTTCTCCCTGCGCAAATATGCCCATGCAGGGTATCAGGAGCACAAGCATGGCAGATGAAATTCCTATGGCTTTACTGAGATGCATGGTTAAATATATTCTTTCTGAACCAACTGTTTTTTCTTTCAAGCACCATGAAATCAAGCACCATGATCAGCAAGGCAGCGAAGATAAAAAACGGAAACTGCTCCTCGAACTCCTCGTAAATCTGGGCTGGCGTTTCCGATGTCTGCATATTCTCAAGCTCCGTGACGATGTCTTTCAGTCCCATCCCCGGTGAGGATGCCCTGTAGTATTTGCCGTTGCCTATTGAGGCTATGTCTTTCAGCATCTGTTCATTGAGCTTGGAAATGACGAAATTGCCCTCGCTGTCTCTCTGAAAATCCCTGTTATAGGCATTGGTGGATGCCGGTATTCTGACACCCTGCACCTGTCCCACCCCTATGGTGTACAGTCTGATGCCTTTTGCCACAGCCTGCTGGCAGGCTTCCAGAACGTTGCCTTCGTGGTTCTCGCCGTCGCTGATCACTATAATGGCTTTCTGCGTGTTCTCCTGACCGCTGAATGATTTGGTTGCCAGTTCAATGGCTGAACCGATGTTGGTACCCTGCCGGCTTACCATGGAGGGATTGATGCCGGAAAGGAAGATCTTGGCGGAGCCTATGTCCGGCGTGATGGGGATCTGTGTGTATGCTTCACCGGCGAACACGACAAGACCCACCTGATCATCCTCCATCAGGTCCATCAACCGTGACAGCTCCTGCTTGGTGCGCTCCAGTCGGCTTGGTTTTATGTCCTCTGCCAGCATGCTGTTGGAAATATCCAGGGCTATGATTATCTGCAGGTTTTTCTGCCTCACCTCTGCCAGCCGGGTGCCGAAGCGGGGGCCCGCCAGGGCGATGATCACCATTGACAGGGCAGTGAGCATCAGGATGAACTTAAGGTTATACCTGAAACGTGAGGCGTCAGGCATCAGGTGTTCCACCAGTGCTGGTTCGCCGAATGTCTTCAGGTTGCGCCGCTTCATCCAGATGATCAAAATATACAGCAGGGCGAGCAGCGGTATCACAGCCAGCAGCACCAGATATTCCTTATGTTCAAACTGAAACACGGTCTTTATTTTTTCAAATTCACCTTTTAACTAACATTCATCCTCTTCAGACAAGGCTGCGGAGCATTGAATGGCGGAGAAGCACCTCCGTTATCATTACCAGCAGGGCTGCCAGGGCAAACATCCTGTACTCCTCCGATTTTTTGGAATACTGACGGACATCGACCTTTGACTTCTCCAGCTGGTCTATCTCCGCATAAATTTCTTTCAGCTTCTGGTTGTCGGTGGCCCGGAAATACCTTCCGTCGGTCAGCGAGGCGATCTGCCTGAGCATGTCCTCATCGATGCTGACCTCCATCTGCTGGTAGTGCAGGTTGCCGAAATAATCCTGCACCGGGTAGGGTGCGGTGCCTCGCGTCCCCACCCCTATGGTATAAACCCTTACCCCGAAGGTGCGGGCAATGTCCGCTGCCGTGAGCGGGTCTATGGAGCCGGCGTTGTTTTCACCGTCGGTCACCAGTATGATGACCCTGCTGCGGGCATCGCTTTCCTTCAGGCGTTGAATCGCGTTTGCCAGTCCCAGTCCTATTGCAGTGCTCTGGTCAGTCACCATGCCGACCTCCACTTTCTGAATCAGGTTGATGAGCACGGCACGGTCTGTGGTGAGGGGGCACTGGGTGAAGCTCTCCCCGCCGAACAGCACCAGACCCACCCTGTCATAGGGTCTTCCGGACACAAATTCGATGGCCACGTCCTTCGAGGCCCCCACGCGGTCGGGACTGAAGTCCCTGGCCAGCATGCTGCCCGAGATGTCAAGGGCCAGCATGATGTCGATGCCTTCCACCGATTCGTCCTTCCAGCGTGAAGTGGACTGCGGACGGGCAAGCGCGGCAGTCAGCAGGGCGAATGCGGCCAGCTTCAGGACAAACGGAACATGCCTCAGACGGTATCTGATTCCGCCTCCTGCCTGCAACAGCGGTTCAACGGTCGGCAGCTGCAAGGCGGACTGGTACCTTTTGTTGTACAATACATACCAGACAACCGCCGGTATCATCAGCAGCAGCAGGTAAAAATATTCCGGGTGAAGAAACTGGATGTCTGCCATATCATTCCTCGTTTGCTACCGCCATCGCAGGAACAGGTTCCGCTGAGGTGCTCCTTACAAAATCCTCTGCCATGTCAAGCTGCCGCCTGCTTTCTTCCTCACCGGGAACCAGTTTGGCAAATTTCACAAAATCGGCAAGTTCCAGGATGCGGCCCAGCTTCTCCCTGTCCCCGGGTGAACATGGAGTGCCGCCAAGCTCGGTAAGTATCTCCGCGCTTGTGCGTTCCAGGGCCATCACCTTGTATTTTCTTTCAATGTATATCCTGAGTATCTCCGTCAGGCGGATATAATAGGGTTTGATGCTTTTCTGCTTCCAGGGTTCCTCATCCCTCAGCCTCTGCAGCTCATGCAGGGCGGTCACTTCAGGCGGTTCGAGGTCGCCTTCTGCCGAAGCCTCAGGCAGCCCCCTGTATTTATTCCTGAAGTAACGCAGCGCATAATAAATGACGGCTGCCAGCAGCAAGGCGCCGGCGGCAAACGGCAGCACCTCTGTGAGGGCGACAGGCGCGCGCAGGTTGGCTTTTATGTCGCGTATGGTTGAGTCAAGGGGCATGGAGCGTATTTCGAAAAAAACCGGCGAGGTCAGCAAGGTGTCATTGATATCCCCCATGGTGAATGCCACCGCCAGTGAAGGGATTTCGAAGATACCGGTATCGAAGGCAGCCAGCAGCCACTCCTGTTCAAGACGGGTGGTGCCGTTCCTCAGCCTGGTGCTGTCAACAGCCGAGGCGCTGATCACTTCAATGTCGCGATTCATGGTCCCGGCCAGGCCGGAAAGATCCGGCAATGACACCGATGCATCGGAAGGCTTTTCGACGCTGATGCGCAGGTGAAGCTGGTCGCCAAGGAGGGCGCTTGTGGTATCAAGCGATGCCAGGGCGGAAAGGGACTGGCAGGGCGAGACAAGGGGAAGCAGCAACAGCGCCGATGCCATCCAGGCCACCGGCATGATCCGCGCCATGAACCCCGCTTCCGCAATCATCCTTACCGTTCTGTGTTCCTTCCTCTTCATGCCTGCCTCCCTCATGCCCTTTTCCTGAACAGTTTCATCAGGGGCTGCACATAATCCCCTTCCGTGGAAAGAGATACGTAATCAATGCCATACCGGGCAAGCAGGTCGTCAAGCTCTTCAAGTTTCTTTTTCCTGGCTTTCCGGTATGCATCTCTTACAGAGATGCTTGATGTGTCTGCCCACCGTATGGTTCCCCTTTCCGCATCCACCACCTTTATCAAACCCACGTCAGGCAGTTCATTTTCCCTTGCATCGTACACATGGAAGCCCACCAGGTCATGTTTCCTGCCGGCAATCTTGAGCGCATTTTCATAGTTGCTGTCTTCAAAGTCTGAGATAAGAAAGGCTATGCTTCGCTTCTTGATGGCGCTGACCAGGTACTGCAGCGGCACCGTGATGCTGGTGGCCCTGCTCCGGGGGCTGCAGGAAATGAGCTCCCTGATTATCCTCAGGATGTGCTGCCTGCCTTTCTTTGGGGGGATGAACTTCTCGATCCTGTCTGAAAACATGATCATTCCGACCTTGTCATTGTTCTGGATGGCTGAAAACGACAGAACGGAAGCAACCTCGGCTGTGAGGGTGCTTTTCAGACGGCTTCTGGTGCCGAAATCGGCAGAGCCGCTTATGTCAACCAGCAGCATGACCGTCAGCTCCCTTTCCTCCTCGAAGATCTTCACGTACGGGTGGTTGAACCTCGCCGTCACGTTCCAGTCAACGCTCCTGATGTCATCGCCGTACTGGTATTCGCGCACTTCGCTGAAGGCCATGCCCCTGCCCTTGAATGCCGAATGGTATTCACCTGCAAAGATATGGCGTGAGAGCCCCTTTGTCTTGATCTCCACCTTGCGGACCTTCTTTATGAGTTCATTGGTATCCATGGCGGACTGATATCATTTACCGCGAATGTTGACTGTAAAGTACCACTGTTGCTGTTCCAGGGTGACGAGGTACTGTTTACCCCTCTGGCTGTATTTCCAGGTGCTGTTGTCAACCCTGGTGTAATTCCTGTCGAGCATGCCGGTCATATCGCTGAGGTTTGAATAGTCGGATATCCAGCGCACATAGGAACAGCCCTGGTCTTCCGTCATGAAGAACAGCATTGTCTGTTCGGTGACGGGATTGACAAACTTAAGGTAGTTGTAATGTGTGTTGACGGTGCTGTTATCCGGCCTGTATCCGGGAAAGGACTTTTGCATCAGCGTTCTGATCTCATCCTTCTGCAGCCCGATGAAATGCTGTGCCGCTGCCTGTCCCCAGGGTAAAAGAAGCATCAAGCACAGCCATGTGCCTATCTTTCTGCCCCTGTCCGGGATCATGGTACTTCAATGTTGTTTAATATATCGATGACAATGTCTTCTGTCCTCAGGTTTTCCGCTTCCGCCTCATAGGTAAGTCCTATGCGGTGCCTGAGCACATCCAGGCATACGGCACGCACATCCTCGGGGATCACATAGCCCCTGTGCCTGATGAAAGCAAAGGCCCTTGATGCCCTGGCCAGGTTGATGCTGGCCCGGGGCGAGGCGCCGTAGCTGATCATATTTCTGTATTGCGGCAGGTTGTACTTTTCGGGTGTGCGGGTGGCAAAGACAATGTCAAGAATGTACTGTTCGATCTTGTCATCCATGTACACCTCCCTGACGACATCCCTTGAGCGCAGGATGTCTTCGGGTGTCAGTATGCGGTCTGCCGAGGGGAAAACCCTGGAGGTGTTTTCCCTTATAATCAGTTTTTCCTCCTCCTGGGAGGGATAGGTGATGACGACCTTCAGCATGAACCGGTCCACCTGCGCTTCCGGCAGCGGATAGGTGCCTTCCTGTTCGATCGGGTTCTGGGTGGCAAGCACCATGAAAGGGTCAGGAAGGCTGAAGCTGCTGTTGCCGATGGTAACCTGGCGTTCCTGCATGGCCTCCAGCAGGGCGCTCTGCACTTTGGCGGGCGACCTGTTGATTTCGTCTGCCAGCACAAAGTTGGCAAATATGGGTCCCTTCCTCACCGTGAAATCCTCGTTTTTCTGGCTGTATATCATGGTTCCGATCAGGTCGGCCGGCAGCAGGTCAGGTGTGAACTGGATGCGGCTGAACCGGGCATTGATCGTGTTGGCCAGGGTGTTGACGGCAAGTGTTTTTGCCAGTCCCGGCACCCCTTCCAGTAAAATGTGCCCGTCAGTGAGCAGTCCGATCAACAGACTGTCCACAAGGTGTTTCTGACCCACAATGACCTTCCTGATCTCATGGGTGATGCGTTCGATAAAAGCGCTTTCCTTTTCAATTTTTTCGTTAAGCTCCCGGATCTGAGCGGATAAATCGGCCATACTTTATATGATTAATCCTCAAAATAATATGAAATCCATCCCGCGGATGCGGCTGCAACCTGGTTACGGTAACAGGCAACGAAAGTAACAATTTTTATACCACCGTTGTTTCAGCGGTTGATTGCCCGTGGCCTATATAATTAATAATCAATGTATAAGTCATTGTTAAAAATTGTTAAATGAATGATTCTGAACATTTAATGACATAAATGCATGATCATGCGCAAAAAAAGTGCAACTTTAGGCAGGCAAGTTCCCCTTTTGTCAGCGTCATGCAACGGTATTTCCTGGAGATGTCATTCGACGGCACTGCTTATCACGGCTGGCAGGCACAGCACAATGCATTGTCCGTTCAGCGTGTTCTCGAGTCTGCCCTGCGGCGGATCACGGGGGAGCAGATACGCACCACGGGGGCGGGACGTACCGATGCAGGTGTGCACGCCCGTTATTTCACGGTTCACATGGACACCGGCCATGCCCTTATGGGACAAAGGCAGCAGTTCCTTCATCAGCTCAATGCCGTGCTCCCTCCCGATATTGCGGTGCACAATATCATACCCGTGAAGGATGACGCCCATGCACGTTACAGCGCCCTTTCACGCACGTATGAGTATGCGATTTCAGGAAGGAAGGATCCGTTCCGCGCGCCCTTCAGCTGGCTGTTCACGGTGCCGCTTGATGTGAAGGCCATGCAGGAGGCCTCCGGAAAATTGTTGCGCTACAGCGACTTTGCATGTTTCTGCAAGAAACACGGGGGTTCACTGACCTCAATATGTCATGTCAAAAGGGCTGACTGGAGGCAGGAAGGCTCACTGCTGCTGTTCACCATCGAGTCAGACCGGTTCCTGCGCAACATGGTGAGGGCCATTGTGGGTAACCTGGTGAGGGTGGGTCTGGGAAAATGCGATCCGGCATCTTTCGCCTCGGTCATTGAGGGAGGCGACAGGAGCAGGGCTTCCTTTTCGGCCCCTGCATGCGGCCTTTCACTTGTCGCTGTCAGCTATCCCCCCGGTATGCTTGACCCTGTCGGGTGAATCATGTCAGGCCGTTCCGGTAACATTTTCAGCACGCAACCGTATACACCATCGTCGTTAACCGCAATCTATGAAAAAGTCAATCCTCTTCCTTATTTGTGTTTTTTCCGTATTCACAACGTATGCACAGACCACCATATCGGGGGCGCAGACCAGGATGATTGTCGGCTTCATCAGCCTGGCCGAATGGCCTTCCGAGTGCCGTCAGGGCGATTTTGTCATAGGTGTGCTGGGGACAAGCAGGGTCGCCGATGAGCTTGAAGCATGCACGGCGGGGTTGCGGGCCGGTATCCAGCCTGTCCGTGTCGAGCGGTACGCCAGTGCAGACGTGATCGGCAGATGTCATATCCTGTTCGTTCCCTTTTCCATGACAAGGCAGATCCGCCGGGTGGTTTCCATGATCGCCCATGCCAGCACCCTCGTCATAACCGAAAAACACGGGGCGCTCGAGGAAGGTTCGGCAATCAATTTTGTCATCCTGGATGGTCAGGTCAAATACCAGCTCAGCGAAGCCAATGCCGGAAGGTACGGGATACGTTTCAGCGATGCCCTGTCACAGAGGGCTGTCAGCACCCTTTGATCAGGTGTTCCATATCTCCCATGACTTCTCTGCCTGCAGATGCAGCATGGCCAGACCCCCCACCGTCCTTGCCCCTTTCTCCCTCCCTTTTCTGAGGAACCGGGTTTCCGTCGGGTTGTACACGAGGTCGTACAGCAGGTGACGGCTGTCCACCAGATGGTAGGGTATGTCAGGGCAGGTGTCCGCGTTGGGGTACATTCCGAGGGGACTTGTGTTGATGATAAGCCTTACGCTTCCGAGGACCTCCCTGTCCAGCTCACCGTAGCCCAGGGTATCCCTGCCTGACGGCGTTCTTGACACATGCAGGAAGGTGATGCCAAGGTTACGGAGCACGAAGGCGACAGCCCTGGATGCCCCGCCGGTGCCCAGAATCAGGGCGCTGGTGTCTCCCGGGTTAAGATGGGGCACAAGTGATTCGCGGAAGCCCCACACATCGGTGTTGAAGCCCTCAAGGAGGCGCCTGTCACCTGATGCGGTTATGCGTATGGTGTTCACTGCCCCGATTTCCCTCGCCTCGCCGTCAACTTCATCCAGGAAAGGCAACACCTTTTCCTTGTAAGGAATGGTCACATTCAGTCCCCTCAGATCCTCCCTCTCTTTTACAAGCGCCGGCAGAAGGCTGATATCCGCAAGAGGGAAATTCTCATACCGGCAGTCACCTCTCCCCTCTCTTGCAAACTTGTCGCTGAAATACTGCCTGGAGAATGAATGTGACAGCGGGTGGCCGACGAGTCCGTATAGTTTCATCAGAAAGTCACCTGTATGCTCTGCAGACAATTTGATATATCAGTCCAGTTTCCTGTATTTTTCCGAATCCGGCCGCTGTTCCTTCAGCGCCGGCGGCAGGAAGTCAAAGAATGTATCGCCCCGCAGCCCCTGTCGCAGGCACTCCAGCGGTATCACGTCAGATGTGGCAATGTTGCCCAGGTTCACGTTGGGTCCCAGCAGCCTGATGAAATACACCTGCTGCTTGCCGACGGGGGCCTCCCACAGGATGTCGTCGGGGTTAAGCCTGCCTTTGATCAGGGAAATGAGTTCCTCGTTGGCGCTGCCGTCGTTGTGATATATGCCGGTGGTGCCGCTTTCACGCGCCTCGGCAATGACTTTCCAGGATCCGGCATCCAGCTCGCTTTTCATCATCTCGACCCAGACCTCATCCGGAATCTCCACCCCTTTCTGCTTGGAGCCGGTTTCTGAAAGCACGGTCATGCGGCCCGACAGTTTTCGTATGTAATCAAGCTTTGTGCTGTGGTGCATGTACATGGAGCCGTCGGAAACCTCGGCCGTGGTCAGCCCGAGTCTGTCGGCCAGCCTCAGGTAATCATCGAAACGGTCGCGGATGACAAAAGCCTCGAACAGGGTCCCTCCCAGGTAGACTTTCATTCCCGCTGAATGGTAGATCCTTACTTTTTCCCTGACGAGGGGACTGACAAGGGCGGTGCCGAAGCCAAGCTTGACGAGGTCGGTCCACTCGGCGCACATCTCGGTAAAATCTTCCGCCTGCCTCAGGCTCAGGCCCTTGTCCATCATCATGGTCAGGCCGTGGTTCCTGGGTTTAACGGAACGTTCGGGCAGATAGGGCAGTTCTGTGTTCATATCGATGGATAAAATGGTTTGTCATTCTGTCATTCATTCTGCAACGGCAGGCCGCCGTATGACTTCAGCTGCCGTTCCGCCTCCTTTTGCAGTGACAGCAACTCTTTCACAAGCCGGTGGTCGGCGCCCAGGGCATTCTGTATCAGGACCCGCTGTTGTTCCATGGCGCCGAGCAGGCTGTTCCCGACGCGTATGTTTCTTACGGCCTGTTCGTTGTTCTTCAACCTCAGCAGGATCTCCAGCATACCGGCATATTGACCTGCAAAGGTGACGACTGCCTTTGCCGCATCGATGCCATATCTGTTCATCAGAACCTTCCAGAGGCTCAGGTAAGGGTCATAGCCGTCTGCATTCCAGCTGAAGTCGGCAGCTGTGGCCAGCCTTATCCTGCCAATTTCCGTGCCGGGGTCCTGGTTGAAGATGATCAGTCCCCTTTCCACCTCGCCGTTAAGGTCCCTTATCCCTGTATTTCCATAGGGTTCAAGTATGTTGTAAAGCCTGAGCTTTGCCGGGTAATGCGGCCAGGCACCGTTGTACTGAGCCCATGGCGTCGACATGAGCATGGAGTTATCGAGCAGAAAGGGACGGGTGCCGAAAAGGGTCCTGAAACGCATCGCATCCGCATGGTCTGTCTGCCAGGTGAAGAAGGAGCTGCCCGACCACAGCAGCTTCAGTGATCCCAGGGTCGTGTCGCTTTCCATCCCGTACAGGTCAGCCAGTTCATTGTTGAAGGCAGGGGGACAGTAAAAAAGGCTTGCGTAA
>JAXDCR010000213.1:0-6121 GCA_034677845.1 Bacteroidales bacterium
ATAATTTCAGGTCAGGGTGTGAAGCAGCCCGCTTATCATAGCATCAGGAACCGGCCTGGCATCCTTGGCCTGCATAACGTCCGTTCCGGTCAGGTTTTCCGTATCAGGTCCCTTATCACAACCGAAGCACAGAAACAGCCAAAGACAGGAGGCATATAGGAAATGGTTCCCACCACGGATCTTTTGTTTTCCTCTCCGGTTATTTCAACAACTGCATCCCTGTTCACCGGTTCGGGTGAATAAACAACGGTAATGCCCGTGTAAATTCCGAGGCGGTGAAGGTATTTCCTCACCACGTAAGCAAACCTGCAGTGATGCGAGTCCGCCAGATCTGCGATCTCTATTTTCTCAGGATGCAGTCTTCCCCCCGCTCCCATTGAACTTACAGTGCGATACCCCCTTTTCACGGCTTCAGCAAGCAGTGTCACCTTTGGGGTGAGGGTGTCAATGGCATCAAGCACATAGTCGAATCTGAGCTCCAGGAGGGAGGTCAGCTGCTCCTCCTTCATGTATGTGTCAATAATATGCAGCCTGATGGAGGGATTGATATCCTGAAGGCGATGCCCCATGATCTGTGCCTTGCTTTTGCCTTCCGTGCTCCTGAGGGCTGTGAGCTGCCTGTTTCGGTTGGAGGACTGAACCACATCCCCGTCAATGATGGTCATCTCACCGATTCCAGCCCGGCAAAGCTGTTCGGCTGCATAACTTCCCACGCCTCCCAGACCCGCCACCATCACGTGGGCTTGATCAAGCCTGGCAAGACTTTCCCTGCCAAGCAGCAACTCAGTCCGTTCAAGCCAGGATTCCATTCGGCAATTTACTGAAACACCTTAAAAAATTTTCCGATATCAGCTTTTTAAGCTCACCGACGTGCATGCCGGCAAGGAGGGCGGCCCTGTCATAGACCTGGTAAATGCTGTAACCGGCATCATCCGTTTCCAGGAATATATGGTCCCCGGGAACGGACAGGAAAGCACGGAAAGCTTTGCTGCGCTCATTGAACAGCATATGTCCGAATGAAAGATAGCAGTTCTTTCTGACAAGTTCCTCCGCTGTCTGCCGGCTGCCGTTAAACCAGTGGAAAATCCATGGCAGTCTCTGGTCTGCATTCTTCCGATGTGCCAGCATTTCACTGTAGGCTTTGACACAATGGATGATGACAGGTTTGTCAACAGCTTCAGCAATGGAAACCTGCCTAATAAAAGCTACAAGCTGGTCTTCAGGGGGACAGGAGACAGCCTTGTCAAGTCCCGTCTCACCGATAGCCACCACCTCATCCCGCGCGGCCTGTTCCTGAACCCACATGATATCCGTCTCCATCCGGTCCCTTGTTACATGCCATGGATGAAGCCCCGCCGAAAACATCTTTCCTTTTGTCATCTGATCCGCCTGCGCGGGAAAAACATTGTGTATGACCAGGACATCATCCTTGTCAAGGGCACTGTGCGAATGGATGTCAATGTATTTCATGGAGTCCCTTTTGGATCCTTCTGACGGTTTCATCCTTCCCCAGCAGTTCCATAAGGTCAAACAGGTGGGGGCCCGTGCCCGAACCGACCAGCAGCAGGCGCAAAGGTGCCATAATCTGGCCTGTGCCCATGTGCTGTCTTTCTGCAAAGGATTTGATTTTTTCCTCAAGGACCGTTGAAGAAAAATCGGTCACTTCCAGGAGTTGCACACTTAAGGCACCGATAATTTCCGCGGTATGGTTCTTCCATACCTTTTTAACCATCTGCTGATCGTATTGCAGGGGCGCCTGAAAAAAGAAAAAAGACTTTTCCCACATGTCCTGCGGAAAAACTATCCTTTCCCTGATCAGCCGCACCAGCTTTGCTATCCAGCCAGGATCCCTTTCTATGCCCCTGCTGGCAAGGACCGGCATGAACATGGCTGCCAGTTCCTCATCTGTTTTCCTTTTTAAATACTGCTGATTGTACCATTTTGCCTTCTCCGGGTCAAACCGGGAACCGGACCTTCCCACCCTTTCCAGGCTGAAAGTACGAATCAGCTCTTCCATGGTAAAAAGCTCCTGTTCTGTTCCCGGGTTCCATCCAAGCATGGCAAGCATGTTGGCCACCGCTTCAGGCAGATAACCGGTCTCACGGTATCCCGATGACACTTCTCCGGATACGGGATCTACCCATTGCAGGGGAAATACCGGAAAACCCAGTTTATCGCCATCGCGCTTGCTGAGTTTCCCCTGTCCACCCGGCTTTAGGATCAGCGGCAGATGTGCAAAGGAAGGCATGACATCCTCCCATCCGAATGCCTTGTATAACAGGATATGAAGGGGAAGGGACGGCAGCCATTCCTCGCCGCGTATGACATGGGTTATTTTCATCAGGTAATCGTCAACCACATTGGCCAGGTGATAGGTAGGCAGGCCGTCTGCCTTGAAAAGAACCTTATCATCCAGCAGGCCGGTGCGAAAGACGACCTCACCCCTGATAAGATCTGTGATGCTCACTTCATCATTCTCCGGCATCCTGAAACGGACTACATAGGGCATGCCCGACTCAACTCGTTTTTTCGACTCCCCGGATGAAAGAGACAGGGAATTGTTAAGCTGCCTCCGTGTAGACCAGTCATACTGGAAAGTATTGCCGGAAGCTTCAGCCGCTTTTCTTTTCGCGTTGATCTCCTCGGGGGTGTCAAAGGCATAATAGGCATGTCCCCCGGCAATCAGCCGCTCTGCAAATTCACGGTATATGGCTTTTCTGTCGCTTTGCCTGTAGGGCCCGTAAGGACCTCCGATGTCCGGACCTTCATCATATTGTATGCCGCACCATTTGAGTGACTCAATGATATATTGTTCCGCTCCCGGCACGAATCTCGCCTGGTCTGTGTCTTCTATGCGGAGGATAAATTCACCTCCCCTGTTCCTTGCAAAAAGAAAGTTGAACAAAGCGGTCCTTATGCCACCGATATGCAGCGGTCCGGTGGGACTGGGAGCAAAGCGCACGCGGCAGACTGTGGATTTCATCAGTGCAGGTTTCCGCAAAGATAGAAAAAATGTGGCTAAACATAGACAATCCGCAGGGTGCGTGCGCCATACCCGACTTTGACAACGTCTGATAAACTGCCCTGACAGATCTGCGCTGATTCTGCGGCGGTTGTGGTTCAGCTTTCAAGATCCTTGGCAATGGCCATGGCAGCAATGGTACCATCGGCAACGGCAGTGGTGATCTGGCGGTATTTCTTGCTGATCACATCGCCCACGGCATAAACTCCCGGAAGGTTTGTTTTCCTGTCTTCATCTGTTTTTATATAGCCCCACTGGTCAAGCTCCAGTTTGTCACCCAGAAGTGCGGTATTAGGCTTCATCCCGATGAAGATAAAAACACCGTCGCTGATAAGTTTCTGTCGCTTCCCGCTGGTGACATCCTCGACCTCGGTGATTATCCTGTCTCCTTCCCTGCGAAAAGCCCTGGGCTCGTGATTGAATAGCAAGCTTATTTTGGGATTGCTGAAAGCCTTTTCCTGTGCTTTCTTGTTGGCGGTCAGCTTGTCAAACTGGTGAACGATTGTCAGCCGGCTGGCAAAACGGGTGATGAAATCGGCTTCCTCCACGGCCGAGTTTCCTCCCCCTATCACGACAACTTCCTTGTCATTGAAATACCTGGCGTCGCAGGTCGCACAATATGAAATGCCTTTGCCCTTCAGCTCCTTTTCACCGGTGGCACCTGTCAGGTTGGGGGTTGTTCCTGTGGCAATGATGATCCTTTTTGCCTTCACCGTCTCGTATTCGTCTATTTCAACTTCCTTTTTCTCAAGGTCAACACGTGTGACGTCAACGGCGACCTTGTAAACGGTGCCGCACATCTTAGTCTGCTCGCTCATGTTGTGTGAAAGCATATAACCCGCCTGCGGTTCAATGAAGCCAGGATAATTTGAAACTTCATGGGTGGTTGACACATGACCACCCGGCAAGGCAATGTCAATAAGTACCGTATTGATTTTTGACTGGCACAGGTAAAGGCCTGCTGTCAGTCCCCCGGGACCCGCGCCAAGAATGATCACGTCAAATTCTGAAACCATGGGCTGTATCCGGGCTTTAATCTCACTCACCTTGTCCGCCGGCAGCATGTTATCCAGGTTTCTGATTATCTCGCTTCTTTTAATGCCTCCGGTAAGCCTTGTGCCTGTTTCTTTTCCTTTATCAAAGAACAGAAGGGTCGGTGATGATTTCACCCCAAGTTTCTCGGCCAGTTCCCTGTTTTGCTGCCGGAAGATTTTCAGGAAGCGGATTTCCTGACCATACAGGCGGGAAAGGTCTTCGAACTTTGAGGCAAGAGCCTCGCAGGGAGGACATTCAGTTGAATAAAAGTCAAGGACCACCTTGTCGCCCTGCAGTACTTCCCTTTCAAATTCCAGTGCGCTGATTTCGTTCATATGGTTATGTTAAAAATGTTTTTTACGGAGAAATATGTCACAAAATGTTATCAATCAGGTGAAATAGGCTGCAAATCCGAGTTCGAGAAGTTCCTTGACCGGCCTGCAGTCAGGCGAGCATACAGTTCCCGTCCGGTTCTTGGCCACGGAGCCGCAGCCACCGCCGCAGGCAAGCTGCAGGGCACAATCCCTGCATTGCGGAATGCTGGTCACGTCACGCTCTTCCCACCCGGCGATCTTTTCATCGTCAATACCGGTGACCGGATAGAATGTCCCCAGCGATTCGTCTGACTTCCCCACGGTAGCCGTACAGGGATAGATGTTTCCTGTGCAGTCAAAGGCTATTTCGGTTTTACAGGCAGGACAGGAGTCGAAAAGTGGTTCCGGCAGCTCTCCGTTTTCTGCCAGGTGTCTTGCAATTGAATATCCTGGTTTATGAAAACTGAGTATGTGGGGATGACAGGCTGACAGCTCATATATCCTTTCGTACAGAGACAGCCTGTCGAACAGGATATCCGGCTCAGCCTGGCAATGGTGCAGTTCATAATTGCGGCCGATCTGGGTCTTGAAAAGCCTGTTTGCGGTCCACCCCCTGTCGATGGCATACTGTGCCAGGGCCGGTAAATCATCAATATTCTCACGGTCGATCACCATCCGGAGGTTCACTGGTATTCCCGCAGCCAGGCAGGCATCTATACCGTTTGTGATGGCCTGAAAAGTTCCTTTGCCACCCTTGAGATACCGGCGTCTGTCATGGACTTTTTCAGTGCCGTCAAGAGTCACCTGTACCTCACGGATCCTGCCCCGGACCAGGATGGGAATATACTCTTTCAAATGATAGCCGTTTGTCACGACACACAATTCCAGGTTGTTTTCCTTGCAACGGTTTATAAAATGACTGATGGTCTTTTTCTGGTTCGAATTTCCCAGAAGAGGTTCACCGCCGAAAAGGGTGATGTAAAGTTTGCGCGAAGGATAATAATTCCGCAGGAAACTGAAAAAGGCATCGATTACCTCCGTGCTTTCATAAACCGCCGGAGGCTTGTACTGATCCTGGTAACAATAGGAGCAGGCAAAATTACAGCTGTAGTTGGTGACATAAAATACCTGGATTTCATCTTTGTCACGTGAATCAAGGAAATCAAGATATTTCCCGCGAAAAAGACTTTCTTCTGCCACCTCCTCCGTCAGATATCCCTTTTCTGCCATTTCAACCGCAAACTGTTTGTTATCCGTTAGTTTTCCGTTTTGCTGTTGCAGGTAATCCCGGGCCTCACAGGCGCTGATAATATCAGCCTGACGACTGAGTAGATTGACCAGGAAATAATTTTCAGAATCCCTGATCTTTGAAAAAATGTTATGTTTTGAGAGCTTCATAACATGATGTCCGTAATCATTTAGGCTTTCCCGGATGCCTGGCAGGCCTTAGTCATGACAGCCGGCCACCCTGGCAGATATTTTGGCACAGCACTGGCTGACTTTGGTTTTGAGCTGCTTTGCTTTTCTTTTAATAAGGCTCTTCATTAGTTTAATTTTTAAATAGTTGTACTTAAGACAAATTTATTTACTGCGTTTTTTAACCGATAAGGTTTTTTACATGTCATCATCATTAGTGTCCGGTTAATTTAATTTTTCGTTCTTTGAAAATCTTGGTATATCTGGCTTGTAGAGCTTTTTTATTGCGTGTCGATTTGAATTGAAATCTGTGGGTTTAGCTTTGTATAAAGCT
>JAXDCR010000214.1:0-2542 GCA_034677845.1 Bacteroidales bacterium
GACGGACCGGCGGGGAGTCCGCATACCGTCACCTGTCCCGCGTCTGCGGGAAAGAAGCCGGTGATAATTTTCATCATCGTCGACTTTCCTGCGCCGTTGGGGCCAATGAAACCTACAATCTCCCCTGCCGGGATGGTGAATGAAACATCATCCAGGGCCTTTTGCGGCCCATAGTTCTTGGTGACGTTTTGAACAACAATGGACATTGTTGAATTGCGATTTGCGAATTGCGAATTGCGATTAGCGATTAGCGATTTATTCAGGTATTAATTCGAAAATCGAAAATCGAAAATCGCCAATTTCTAGCCGTACATGAACTGACCGAGGTTGGCAAATGCCGAGGTCGGGTTCACGCAGCAGACAGGTATCTTCGAGCTGTTGGCGATGATGTACTGCTCCTTGGCGCCCCAGACATAGTCGGCAAAAGTGATATCCTTGGTGGTCATGATCAGCACAAGGTCTGCCTTGATCTCCTGGGCGACCTCAAGGGCGCGTTCGCCAAGTTTCTCAGCAGGCTCCTCGCGGATTTCATACTCTATATTGTTCTGAATGAGCATCCTGACAGTATAGTTCAGGTTCAGGTTGGTCTTTTTAGCCAGTGAGTCATCCTTCCTGACGGCTTTCAGAATGTGGATCTTGGAGTCGAAGTATTTTACCATGAAGATAGCCATCGAGAGCTTCACCTTCTCCTCTGCCCGGAAGTCGACCGGGAACACAATGTCATGATACTTTTCATTATCGGCCGGCGGGGCCTGGACCACTATATAGGGCACCTTCGACTTTGCGATGACTTTCAGCGCCCAGCTGCCGGTAAGCTTCTGCATGCCGCTCATGCCGTGCGTACCCATAACCACCAGAGATGCCTTTCGGTCATTGACAAATTCAGGAATCTGTTTGAAAATGGTGCCCCTGGCAACATGAGTCTTGACCTTTACGCCAAACCTGCGCTCAACATCATTCCCCCTGTTTTCCATGGCAGCCTGCTTGGCCTTCATCCCTCCGTCGCTGGTGATTTTCTCAACAACATGCAGCAGGCAGATTTCATTTCGCGTCATAAGCGAAATCTTGATGGCATGCTGCAATGCATATTCAGTCACCGGGGTGAAATCCCATGGCACCACAATGATCTTGCTGTCGACTTCCATAATATAAACGTTTACAGTTAGAACAGTAAAATTACCCTTTTTGCCTGATTAAGTCAAGCTATACCGGTACCATTGAAAAACGCCGCCACCTATTGAAAAATTGCGTCTGAGCACAAAAACAGTGCCATTTGTGCGAAGATCAGTATGGCAACAGGAACAAAATGCTATTTTTGCCTGCATAATGCGATGATCATTTAAAATGAGAAAAAAAGTAAAGGAACTGCTTGCCAGCCATGTAACAGGAGAAAAGGTGCTGGTCAAAGGCTGGGTCAGGACAAAGAGAGAGATAAAGAATGTGGCATTCGTGGCGCTGAATGACGGCTCGACGATTAACAACATTCAGATTGTCATTGATATAAACAGCTTCTCCGCTGACCTGCTGAAAGACATTACCACCGGTGCCAGCCTGGCTGTGACCGGTACCCTGGTACCGTCGCAGGGCAAAGGCCAGAACGTGGAGATCAACGCATCGGATATCACAATTTATGGCAAATGTGATCCGGAAACGTACCCGCTGCAGAAAAAGGGTCATTCGATGGAATTCCTCAGGGAAATAGCCCATCTGCGCTTCCGCACGAACACATTCGGAGCTGTGATGCGGATACGTCACGCCATGGCCTATGCCATACACAAGTACTTCAATGACAGAGGATTCTATTATCTGCATACACCCATTATTACCGGCAGTGACGCAGAAGGCGCCGGTGAGATGTTCCATGTAACCACCCTCGACCTTGAAAACCTGCCCCGCAAAAAGGACGGTACAGTAGATTATGAGCAGGATTTCTTCGGGAAACCGGCCAACCTTACTGTTTCCGGCCAGCTCGAGGGTGAGCTTGGTGCCCTGGCGCTTGGCGAGATCTATACCTTCGGCCCCACATTCCGCGCAGAGAACTCAAATACCCCGCGCCACCTGGCCGAGTTCTGGATGATTGAGCCGGAGATGGCCTTCTGGGATATAAAAGACAACATGGACCTCGCTGAGGATTTTACAAAGTACCTCATCAGGTATGGACTTGACAACTGCCGTGAAGACCTGGAGTTTCTCAACAAAATGATTGACAATGGCCTGATTGAGAGGCTTGAGTTCGTGCTTGCCAACAGCTATATGAGGCTGACCTACACGGAGGCTGTTAAGATCCTGGAGGCTGCCGGCCGCAAGTGGGAGTATCCCGTGGGCTGGGGCCGTGACCTGCAGGCAGAACATGAGCGTTATCTCGTGGAGACACACTTCAGGAGACCGGTGATACTTACAGATTACCCGATGAACATCAAGGCTTTTTATATGAAGCAGAATGATGATGGTAAGACGGTGAGGGCCATGGATGTGCTTTTCCCCGGCATCGGTGAGATAATCGGCGGTTCACAGAGGGAAGAGGAGCTGGATAAGCTGACGC
>JAXDCR010000215.1:0-22039 GCA_034677845.1 Bacteroidales bacterium
GGTTCCGGTATAATCCGCGGGAAGGCAATGATTTCTATATTGTATACAACGATAACATCAACATAAACAGGTCACGCACCGAACCTGAGCTCCCTGCAAGCAATCAGCGCACCCTGCTGCTGAAATACACTCATACCCTGCGGGTAAGATAGGTCTGTACGCCTATACTTACGCCTTCCCTGTGATATAAAACCCGGAGCCGGTGCCCATGGTATCCTCCTGGACACAGCCGGGATACGGGTGGACGTTTATTTCACCGTGTCAACCGGCTCCGGTTGTTATCTGGATTTTTTCTCAAGGGGAATGACGCCGGCCATTTCGCCGATCACATTGACAAGTTCGGATCCGGCCGGTACGACAATCTTGGCGTTACCGGCAAGTGAATTCTCAAGTGCCTCCAGCTTTCTGAGGATCTGGGCATTGCCAATGAAGTACCTGTCAGCGGCCTCATTGACAAGCCGTATGGCTTCAGCTTCACCTTCGGCC
Source organism: Bacteroidales bacterium (assembly GCA_034677845.1). Classification (GTDB taxonomy): domain Bacteria; phylum Bacteroidota; class Bacteroidia; order Bacteroidales; family UBA10428; genus UBA5072. The sequence goes on from JAXDCR010000215.1 coordinate 487, forward strand.
TGCAGGATCTTGGACTGTTTGAAACCTTCGGCCTCCTTGATCTTGGCACGCTTCTCGCCGTCGGCTGCTGTTTCGCGCGCGGAGGCGTAATCGATGGCAGCGATCTTTTCATTTTCCGCCTTTACAACCTTGTTCATGGTTTCCTGTACGTCTTTGGGCGGGTCTATCTCCTTGAGCTCCGTGCGGACGATCTCTATGCCCCAGGTGCTGGTTTCCTCACGAAGGGTGCCCTGAAGCTCCGAGTTGATCTTTCCGCGTTCGCTGTTGGCAGACTTGAGCGTCAGGGTACCGATTATGTTTCGCAGCGTTGTGCGGGCCAGGTTGACGATCTGAAGTTTGTAATTGTTGACATTGTATTGTGAACCTTTGACACTTTCCTCATCGGCTTTCACCTTGAAATACACCTGGGCATCGACACTGGCATTCAGGTTATCGTTTGTTATGATCTCCTGCGGTTCAGCATTGACCATCTGTTCGGTGACGTTGACCTTGTACATGCGGTCAATGATGGGAATGATCCACTGAAATCCCGGATTGGCAAAGCGGTGATACTTACCGAGCCTTTCCACAAGTCCCCTGTGCGTGGGCCTTACGATCCGGATCCCGGCAAAGAATATAAACAGCACAATGGCAGTCAGTAAAAACCAGTTCATATATACCTCCTTTTTATAATGATTGTTTGGTGAACATCTGTGAAATTGAAAGGATCACGGCACAGGGTTCAGGTGTATGTTGCCGGACCCGGAGAATAAATGTACACCGACTTCGTCAAATGAACAAATATTTGACCTGAATATATGCCTTCCGGTGGTGGAATCTCTCACGCCAGCTGCGGAGGATGTTCCCGGCAGCATGGTTTTACCTTCCAGTAGGCCTCCATGCGGCGAACAAAAGAGCGGGGTCTTTCAGCATATATACGTGCAGACAGGGGCCAGCACTGCTCCTGCAGCCTCTTCCGGTAATGTTCAGCCTGTTCCAGCATCAACGGCAGGAACTTATAGCCGGTAACAGGAATGCCCTGAAGGTAAGTCTCAAGTTCCGCCAGATCATGCCCGGTGCCAAGCCTTTCGCCCAGCAGGTCGAGCTGGCGGATCAGGGAACCCGTCACCGCCGGCCAGACCGGCCTCAGGATCTGCATCTGGTACCACAGGTTTTTTGCTGCCTTGCGAAAATCGTGGATGTTGGTTTCCAGGGGTTGCGACAATGCCAGTGACCTTGCCCTCATCCCTGTTGCGTAAGTTTTCATCAGTCCCTCCGTCAGTGCCGGAAAGGTACAGGCTAATTCCGGAATGTCAGGTGTTTTATTCAGGCAGTCTTTCCACGTGCCTCTCAGCTGCTGTTTAAGTTTTTTCTTTGCAAAGGCCTCCCGGACAAGCAGTGTGTGGCTTTCGCGGCAGTCGCGAATCAACCGTCTGATATCTGAGCGATGAACTGCCAGTCTGCTGCCGGCTGAAAGCCTTTCGATGGCAGCGATGCGTGCCGCACTGGTCCTCAGTGGTGCCAGCCCCTGGCTGATCGCCTGGTAACGGGCGTTCTCAATCGCATACAGTTCCTCTCCGATGGCATAACGGTACAGCTTCAGCAATGCCCTGATACGCTTGGTGCATTTCCTCATCTCATGCACGATCCGGTCTGCCTGGCGCGTTTCCATGCCACAAAGCGAAATGGCCTGGTTGCACTGACCTTCCATGATCAGGTAAAAGCTTTCCCGCAGAGAAAGCTCTCTCTTCAGTATGTATGGCGCCGCATGGTGCAGCAGATGAGCATGCTTACTGACCATCCTGATTGTATTTGGCTATGGAGTCAGGCCGGAGCCGCAAAAAAAAACCCGTCAGGCCATGACGGGGTAAAAAAAATCTTTATCCAAGGTAGGACTTCAGCAGTTTGCTTCTGGATGTGTGTCTCAGGCGGCGAATGGCTTTTTCCTTGATCTGCCTGACACGTTCGCGGGTGAGGTCAAACTTCTCCCCGATCTCCTCAAGGGTCATTTCCTGCACGCCAATGCCGAAAAAGAATTTGATGATATCCCTTTCCCGGTCTGTCAGTGTGGAAAGAGCCCTGTCGATCTCCTTCATGAGCGACTCGCTGATCAGGGTTTTGTCTGCCTTGGGAGAGTCGTAATTTATCAGGATATCCAGAAGGCTGTTGTCCTCCCCTTCCGCAAAGGGTGCATCCACCGATACATGCCTTCCCGAAACCTTCAGCGTGTCGGCCACCTTTTCCTTCGGAAGTTCAAGCGCTTCCGCCAGTTCCTCGGGCGTGGGAGTCCTCTCAAATTCCTGTTCAAATCTGGAAAAGGCCTTGTTGATCTTGTTCAGCGAGCCCACCTGGTTGAGGGGAAGGCGGACGATGCGCGACTGTTCGGCAAGGGCCTGCAGGATGGACTGGCGGATCCACCATACCGCATAGGAAATGAACTTGAAGCCCCTTGTCTCGTCAAACTTTTCAGCGGCCTTTATCAATCCCAGGTTGCCTTCGTTGATCAAATCAGGAAGGCTGAGACCCTGGTTCTGGTATTGCTTGGCCACGGAAACAACAAAACGGAGATTGGCACGGGTCAGCTTTTCAAGGGCATCCTTGTCGCCCTTGCGGATCCGCTGAGCCAGTTCAACTTCTTCCTCCACCGTTATCAACTCCTCCCTGCCGATCTCCTGCAAGTATTTGTCAAGTGAAGCGCTCTCCCTGTTCGTGATGGATTTCGTAATTTTTAACTGTCTCATTTTCCCCTTTTTGTTTGCTGCGAATTTATGTTATTTTCAAATATCATTGAAAAAAAATTTTTTAAACAAAAAAGGCTTGCCATCGCAAGCCTTTGACTTATGAATACCTGATGCTTCGTCTACATGCCGAAAGCATAATAGGCAGTCCTTCCGTTGGGATATTTTCCTTCAATGTATACCCCGCCTTTGATGGACCTCAGCAGGTTGTTCAGTTCACTGACCGAGTTTACAGATTGCTCATTCACCTTTGTAATGATGAATCCTTCCTGTATACCGGCGCTTTTCAGCTTGCCATCCTGTAGCTTTTCAACTTTTACACCATTCTGGATCCCCAGATTCCTTTTTTCATTCTCTGTAACGTTGGCAAATGTTGCCCCCAGTGTGGCGGACATGCTGCCGGTGTCGGATCTTACAATGCTGGTGTTGCCTTCCAGATTACGAAGGGTAACCTCAAATTGTTTCAGTTTGCCATCCCTTTTTACCTCAACCGTTATTTTATCCCCGGGCCTGTTTCGTCCGACAAGCTCCTGCAGTTCGGAGGGACTGTTGACCCTGACGTTGTTGATCCGCATGATCACATCGCCCTTCTGTATACCGGCTTCCTTGGCGGCGCTGTTGTCATTCACCTCGAGCACATACACCCCTTCAAGGTTATCCAGATTGTACTGCTTGGCCGTCGTTGCGTTTATCTCATCTATGCTGACCCCCATGAAGGCACGTTGCACGGAACCAAATTCCCTGAGGTCCTCGACGACTTTTTTGACAAGGGTGGAGGGTATGGCAAATGAAATGCCCACGTTTCCGCCCGTGGAAGAGGCAATGGCGGTCGTAATGCCGATCATCTCTCCCTTCAGGTTGACCAGTGCACCCCCGCTGTTACCCTGGTTGACGGGTGCATCGGTTTGTATGAACGATTCAATCTGGTACTCCGTATCAATGATGTCCATATTTCTTCCCTTGGCACTTACGATCCCTGCCGTCACCGTTGAGGTGATGTTATATGGATTGCCAACGGCAAGGACCCATTCCCCCACCTTCACATTGTCGGAATTGCCGAAGGGGATAGAGGGCAGGTTTTCTGCATCGATCTTCAGCAGGGCAAGGTCCGTGTTTTCATCTGCCCCCACAAGTCTGGCTTCGAATTCACGCTTGTCGTTCAGCACGACTGAAATAGCCTTTGAATTTTCTATGACATGATTGTTCGTGACAATATACCCGTCTGCGGAAATGATCACCCCTGAGCCGTAAGCCGTAACCGGCTGCTCAAAATTGGGGAACCTGTCGCCGAAAAAATCCCTGAAGGGATTCGTGTAGGTGACGGTCGATTCCGTTTTAATGTGCACAACACCATGTACGGTGTTTTCAGCCGCAAGGGTAAAATCGGTGGCCGTGTCCATGGCGGCGGTAAGCTTCACCACACTGGCCGGTTCCCTGGCGGGTGAAAGAACGGAAGGTCTGTTTTTGCCGGCAAGGGCTGAATAAGCCAGTATGCCGACCAGACCGCCTATAATGGCTGATACGATTACAATGGTTATAAACTGTGTCCGTTTCATGTTGTCAAATATTTAAACAATTAAGTTAAACATATAATTCGAATCTCTTTACTCGGTCATGCCGTCTCAAAATGCATGCCGACGGCAACTACAACAACAAAATTAGGACAAAAGTTGCTGGTTTGAGAGAGATTAACATAATTTAACGCTTCCTGAAAAAAAAGTTAACCGGTCGTATGACCGGCTAACCTTTTTAATTGTTTAGGCAAATTAAACTTTTTCAGCGATGCGGCATCAGCGTCCGTATCCGCCGCCTCCCATGCCTTGGCCGCCTCCCATGCCTCCGCTGCCAATACCCTGTCCGTAACCGCCGCCACCGCCAAAGCGGGGATTGACGATGTTATTGAAGATAGACCCGAAGGTATAGGTGAGACCCACGCTGGCTTCGTAACGGTATCCTGTTTCCAGTGCCCTGAGGCGCAGGTACAGGTCTTCATCGGAAATCCTGCCTTTGGCAAGCTCGATCTGGTTGTGTATGAACTCGACACTGCCATTGAGGTTCAGCGAAAGTCCCTTGAATATTCTCAGGCGAAGAGTGCCGTCGAGTTCAACGTTGTATTTTTCAAAGTCATGCAGGTAGTTGGAAGCGCCCAGGGAAATGTTGGCCGAACCCCAGCTTTGCTGAACCTGAAAAGCAAGGTCAAGGGAGTGCTCGAATAATTTTTCCTGTATCTTTTCATATAAGGTGGTGTCGATGTACCGGTTGTATTTGTAACCGATTCCGTACTGTATGCGCAGCTGCTTGCGGGTTGATTCGGAATAGGGGAAAATGTTGTATTCAATGGCCGGTGCGACGCTCAGCTGAAGGTCCAGGTTGCTGTAGGTTGATGACTGGGCCCCGAGGCGGAATCCGGTTGACCAGTGGTTGCCCAGGCTCTTGACAGTTAGGTTACTGAATGACCAGGACTTGCGTATGGCTTCAGTCCTGAATTCCACCAGTTTTTCCGTATCAGTAACCGTATCCATGCGTAAAACCTCGCGGATGTATACGTTCTTGCTGTAGCTTTGGCTGAAGCTGTTCTGAAGTTTGAGCTCCGGCGTCACCCGGTCTGCCGATGCGCTGTTGGTCCAGCTGAATGACTCCAGGCTTTTTTCCATGCTTAAGCGGGGCATGGTCTGCAGTTCAAATACCCAGTAGTTCCAGCGGTCGTTTACCTGCTGGGGTGCTTCCTGCCGGGCGCCCTGGTAGCTGATCTGCACCTGGTTGAATATGGGTGTTTTGGCCACGTACCTGAGAAAACCGGCCGACATGGTCTTGGTGAGGTTTGCCCGGGTGATGGCTGTCTGATCATCCGGCCTGCTGGCATAGGTAAGGGTGTCCCTCATGCCTGCAAAATTTTCCTGTCCTGTGTAAAACAGGGTGTAATTGGTGCCGCCGCTGCCTGTCGTCTGTCTTGTGACAAGCAGGTAAACCTGTGCTTCCTTGACATCGCGCACGTAATTGATGTAAGGCATCTCTTCCCTTATATAATTCATATCGCAGGTCATGCAGTCGATGAAAACCCGGATGGCATCCCTCCTGGTTGTCGTATCGGAAACCGGTGCGCCAGGCTGGGCCAGCAGTGCTGCCGGAACCATCAGTGCACACAACGTCGTTAAAATAAAGAGTCTTTTGGATAGTAACTTGTGCTGGTTCATAAATGTTGTTTTAATTATGTTTATTGAGTCAGGTTCACTTTAAGGATTAACGGTAATAATATTCATTGTTAAAAAGGTTTTGGCAATTAATCCGGGCAGCGGGCGAAAGGAGTGTGTATGCGACAAGGCAATTTTTTTCAGGGCGCAAGGTAGCAGATAAACAATTCAAACCGAAAAATCGGTATTCAAAATTATGTTAATAATTGTTAAACGGCATTGGCTCTGCCTTTCTAAAGGACAGGGATGGGAATGACACAAGAACCTAGTTTCCGAAGCGGGGATTGACCACATTGTTGTATATGGAACCGAATGTGTATGTAAGTCCCAGACTTCCCTCATAGCTGTACCCGGTTTGCAACGCCCTGAGTCTCAGGTAAAGGTCCTCTTCGGTCACATTGCCCTTGACAAGCTCGATCTGGTTGTGTATGAAGGCAGCACCGCCGTTGACGCTGAGTGACAATCCCTTGAAAATCCTCAACCGGACATTGCCGTTGATTTCAATCCGGTTCTTGGTCAGGTCATGGAGGTATGCCGAATAACCAAGCGAGAAATTGGCGGATCCCCATTTGTCCTGGACCCTGTATGCCATATTGACAGAATGGCCGAACAGCCTGTCATACATTTTGTCATATATGGTGGTGTCAATGTACTGGTTAAAGGTGTAACCAATACTGTACTGGGTCCGCAGCTGGCGCCGGGTCGACTGAGAATAGGGGAACAGGTTGTATTCCAGGGCGGCAGAAAGATAGGCTTTGAACTTGATATTGCTGAATGTGGAAGAGGAGGCTCCGGCCCGGGCGCCGGCTGACCAGTGGTCACTGATGCTCCTCACCGTAAGGTTCGATGCGCTCCATGAGCTGCGAACCGCTTCGGTGCGTATTTCCTCCATCTCGCCCGTTTCACTGTTTTTTCTTTCCCTTATGTACACGTTTTTGCTGTAACTGTGGTTAAATCCGAACTGGATCTTCCAGTCGGGCGTCACCCGGTCCGCAGAAACATAGTTGCTAAGGGAGTATGACTCAACGCTTTTTTCGAGGCTGAACCTGGGCTGGGTCTGCAGTTCAAACACCCAGTAATTCCATCTGTCAACCACCTGCACAGGCCTCTGTGTGGCCGCATTAGAGTAACTGAGGCTAAGGTTGTTTCCTGACGGTGTTTTCATCACATACCGCACAAGTCCCAACCCTATCGTATTCGTCAGGCCCTGGCGGATTTTGTCACTGGTGTCATCGGGACTTGCCTGGTAGGTAAGGGTATCCCTCATACCATCAAACTGACCCAGTCCCCTGTAAAACAAGGTATAGTACTCTCCTCCGCTTCCGGTGCTCTGTCGGGTCACCAGCAGGTAAACCTGTGCCTCCCTGACATCCCTTACGTAATTCACATAGGGCATTTCCTCCCTTATGTAATTCATGTCGCATACCTGGCAGTCCGTGAAAAGCCGGATTGCGTTCTGCCTTGACGTATCCGGTGCGGCTGTTTCCTGTGCAAAGACAACGGTCTGGCACGGCATCAGCAGAAAGAAAACCAGGTGCCAGCTTCTCAGTTTATCAAAGGATCTATTGAAATTCATTGGATTTTTTTTAATTTTAACTCGCGCGGGAGCATTGCGGTACCATAAACCCGAATGGGCATTCGATTGACTTTTTTGTAAATGGGCGTTCAATCTGCGAAAATAAGCAATCAAACCATTCATACTTCCCAGCAAGACAATAAAAATGTTAATAGTTGTTAAAACCGGAATCGGAAAAACCGTTTTTTTAATACTCCGAACCGGTATCGTTACCTGAAAGCCTTATGAAAGGACTGATTTTGCTTTTTCTGTTCATCCAGGTCATGGATCTTGAGGCTCAGCTTTCCCGTGGGGGAAATCCTCACAGTATGAACGAGGCAGCTCTGAAAAGCACTGCAGCGGTTCCTATAATGCAACTAAAATCATTGGATATCAATAAATTAATCGAGGAAGATAAAACCCGTCCTCTGCCAATGCGGTATTCTGTTTTTAAGGAAGCAGGCATCGATATCACCAAGGAGGGCCTGCATGAAAGGTCAGAAAAGGCAGGGGGTGAGATCTGGAGATGCGGGATATCCTCACCTGGATCAAGGTCGCTGCAGCTTTATTTCAGTCGCTTCAACGTACCGCCGGGAGCCACCCTGTTTGTTTACGATTCAGCGTATTCAGTAATATACGGTGCCTTTACAAGCGATAACGTGAGTGCCAACCAGACCTTCATGCTGGCGGATTTTCCATCGGATCACCTTTTTCTTGAATACTTTGAACCTTACGGAAGGGAATTCAGCGGGCAAGTCGTTATTGGCAGCATCGGACAGGCATACAGGGACCTGTTTTCCGGCAATATTGATGAAAACGGGCTGCTCAACGTGAACTGCCTGGAGGGAAAAGACTGGCAGGATGAAAAGCATGCCGTTTGCCGGATATCATTTGTCTCAGACGGGAACGGCTACCTGTGCACCGGCAGTCTGCTCAACAACACAAGGCAGGATGCCACGCCATACCTGCTGACCGCCAGTCACTGCATCAGCAGGGATGCGGAAGCACAAAGCCTGGTGGCCTATTTCAATTACGAGCTCAGATCATGCAACGAAAAAACCCTTGTCAGCTACAGGACAATGTCAGGGGCGTCTCTGCTGACCCTCGGTTTCAAGTCAGACTACAGCCTCCTCCAGCTGTCAGCCACACCACCGGCCAGCTACCAGCCTTATTATGCAGGGTGGGACATCACTGACTTACCCGGTGAATCCTCCGTTGGCATCCATCATGCCGACGGCGGTCCAAAAAAGATATCGGTTGATTATTCACCGGCAGTCACACGGGAAGATGTCATCTGGTGGGACACTCTTGAATATTCCCCTGCCGGAAGCCACTGGCAGGTTCAGTTTGACAACGGCATGACCAGCACAGGCGCATCAGGTTCGCCCCTGTTTAATTCCGCACACTATGTGATAGGGCAGCTGCATGGAGGTGATGACCATACGGATTTTTACGGAAAGCTTAGCTATTCCTGGAAAAGAAGCTCTGACGGCAAAAAAACCCTGCAGTCTTACCTTGATCCGGATAACAGCGGCATCCAGGTTCTGGCTGGCTATTATCCGCCACAGAATCTTCCGGATGTTCAGTTCATGGCTGAATATGACCAGGTATGCCTGAATGCTCCGGTCACCTTGTACAACGGTTCCGCATTCAGCACCACTTCATGGAAATGGACCTTCACTCCTGATGTCGTTTCATATGCCGACAGCACCAGTTCCACATCTGAAAATCCGGTTGTCATTTTCAATGCGCCGGGCAGATATGATGTCAAGCTTTCTGCCAGGAATGCGGCGGGAACCAGTATCAAGACAGTTTACAAAATGATCGGCGTGGGTGATTCCATTGATGTGGCGATCATTCCTGTTGACCAGACGGATTCCTGCCTCTGCAGTTTTGACAGTCTTACCATTCTGGCGGGCGGGGCCCATTCCTATACCTGGAATCTGCCTGAGGGCAGCGAGGGTGCATTTTACATTGAAGATTCCATTGACAACAGGATGACAATCAAGCATAATGGACCGGAATTGAATGACAGTGTAAAAAACATTGTGTTCACCGTTATGGGTGTCATGGGAAGCTGTACAGACACCCTTGAAGTGAATATTCCGCTTATCAGCCAGCCGAACGACAACGTGGAAAATGCCATCCAGATCAGCCCGGGCAGGAACGGACCTTTCACCAATAAATGCGCTTCCGTGGAGTATTATGAACCTGTTCCCCCGCATGTCTCGTGCACAGGTCAACTTTCCTGGTGCGACGAGACCGGGGTTGACATCCTGATGAACAGTGTGTGGTTCTGGTTCACCGCGCCGGCCAGCGGAATGGCAAGCCTGTACTCCGAAGGCATGGACAATGAAATTGCCGTGTATGACGCCGACACCTATCAGGATATCCTCTCGGGCAAATATTCTATCCTGGCCGCCAACGATGATCGCAGCAGTACGAACTACAACCCGGTCATATACAGCATGCAGGTGACACCCGGAAAAAAATACTGGATTCAGGTTGACGGAAGCGGCGGCGGTAGCGAAGGAAGCTTTTACCTGAACCTGGATGACAAGCCGTATGTCACACAGGTCATCGGTATGCGCGGAAAAAGCCTGCGCATTTTCCCGGTGCCTGCCGGAGATTATGCCATCATTGATGGATTGGCGGCTCACGCGGGCACCACCTTGCGGGTGGAGCTGTTTACGATGTCAGGCATCCGTCTGGCAGTCACCGAAATTGATTTTCCTGAGGATGGCAGGATGCTTATTGAAACCGGTGCCCTTCAGACCGGCATGTATGTGGCAAGGGTTTCCTCAGACACTGAAACCTGGTTCGGCAAGCTGATCAAATAACTGAATTTCCTGCCCTTATGCGTCGATGCGGGCATATTTGGCATGTTTTTCGATGAATTCCCGCCTTGGCGGTACATCATCACCCATCAGCATTGAAAAAATCCTGTCAGCTTCCGCGGCACTTTCTATGGTGACCTGTCTCAGGGTGCGCGTTGCCGGATTCATTGTGGTTTCCCACAACTGTTCGGCATTCATTTCACCGAGTCCCTTGTACCGCTGTACATGCACCGTGCCGTCCCTGCCCTTGCCCAGTTCTTCCACCGTGGCCTTTCGTTCTTCCTCCGTCCAGCAGTATTTTTCAATCTTCCCCTTTTTGACCAGATACAGCGGAGGGGTGGCAATATACAGGTGCCCCTGTTTGATGAGCTCCTCCATATGCCTGTAAAAGAAAGTCATGATGAGTGTCGTTATATGGCTTCCGTCAACGTCCGCATCCGTCATGATGATAATCTTATGGTACCTGAGCCCGTCAAGGTTCAGTTCCTTGGTGTCATCATCCGTGCCCACGGTTACCCCGAGTGCCGTATAGATGTTGCGAATTTCCTCGCTTTCGAATATTTTGTGCGGCATGGCTTTTTCCACGTTAAGGATTTTTCCCCTGAGAGGCAGTATTGCCTGAAAGCGCCTGTCCCGGCCTTGTTTGGCTGTTCCTCCGGCGGAGTCACCTTCCACCATGAAAATCTCACTTGCCGCCGGATCTTTGTCCGCGCAGTCAGCCAGCTTACCCGGCAGTCCCGATCCCGACAGGATGCCCTTTCTCTGCACCAGCTCGCGGGCTTTCCGTGCCGCATGCCGGGCCTGGGCCGCAAGGATCACCTTCTGAACGATTATCTTTGCATCCCTCGGGTTTTCTTCAAGGTAGTTGGTAAGTCCCGCCGAAACCGCCTGGTCAACATATCCCATCACCTCCGAATTTCCGAGCTTGGTTTTTGTCTGGCCCTCGAACTGAGGTTCGTTAACTTTAATGGATATCACCGCTGTCAGGCCTTCCCTGAAATCATCGCCGCTGATCTCGATCTTCTGTTTGGCAAGCATGCCGGATTTCTCGGCGTATGACTTGAGCGTCCGTGTAAGACCGCGCCTGAACCCGGCCAGATGCGTACCTCCTTCAATCGTGTTTATGTTGTTCACATAGGAAAACACATTTTCGGTGTAGGATGTGTTATACTGCATGGCCAGTTCGACAGGTACCTCGCCCTTTGTGGTTTCTATGGAAATGATGCCGGTCAGTTTTTCACGGTTTCCATCGATAAGGGCGACGAATTCGGAAAGACCTTTCTCTGAATAGAACACTTCCTGCCGGTAATGCCCGCCGTTTCCGTTCTCCTCAAATTCCCTCTTGTCGGTGATGCTCAGCCTGATACCCTTGTTCAGGTATGCCAGTTCACGCAGCCTTGTGGCAAGTATTTCAAAATTATAGTCGGTGACCGGAAAAATTTCCGGGTCAGGTCTGAAGGTGACCACCGTACCCGTCCTGTCCGTTGTTCCGGATTCTCTGACCGGGTAAAGCGGCTTGCCCCTTTCATATTCCTGTTTGTAAACAGCCCCGGAGCGGTACACCAGCACTTCGAGATGCTCAGAAAGCGCATTGACGCAGGAAACACCCACCCCGTGCAGTCCTCCCGACACCTTGTAAGAATCCTTGTTGAACTTGCCGCCTGCATGCAGCATGGTCATGACAACTTCAAGGGCCGAACGTTTTTCCTTTTCATGCATGTCCACCGGTATGCCCCGGCCGTCATCGGTCACCGTGACCGATCCGTTCTCGTTTATTGTCACGTCAATTGTACTGCAGAAACCTGCCAGGGCTTCATCAATTGAATTGTCAACAACTTCATAAACCAGATGATGCAGTCCCTTAATACCCGTGTCGCCGATATACATGGCAGGTCTTTTGCGCACTGCTTCCAGTCCCTCCAGCACCTGAATGCTGTCGGCTGAGTACCCGCCGGTAACGATATTTTCGCCCGGCCTGATGTCTTTCAGTTCATCATTCATAAACACTCCCTAATATAACCAACATAAATCCCTCAGACCATAAACGTCCTTGCTGTTGTTTTAATCCGGCATCAAAATTACTAAAAAAACCCTCTGTTTCTTGCAATGAAGATGCTAACTATCAGGTAATTATCAACAATGAATCAACAGGGTAACGGATTGACAGGTAAAACTTTGGCAGGGTACTGCAAATGTAGAAAAATTTTATGAACATCAGCCTGAAAAAGGCTGTTCGTTCGGCATGTCTGATTCCACCTGTCCGTCCAGCAACCGGATGATCCGTTGTGCATAATGGGCTATGAATTCCTCATGGGTTACCAGTATGATGGTATTGCCTTTTTCATGTATTTCCCTGAAGAGCACCATAATATCGGTTGAGGTCTTTGAGTCCAGGTTACCGGTAGGTTCATCGGCCAGGATGATGGCGGGATTATTGACAAGCGCACGCGCCAGTGAAACCCTTTGCCTCTGGCCGCCGGAAAGTTCGTTGGGCCGGTGCTGCATCCTGTCACCCAGTCCCACGCTCATCAGCGCTTCAGCGGCACGTTCCGCCCGTTCGTGTCTGGGAACGCCCGCATAGACCAGGGGAAGCATGACATTTTCAAGCGACGTGTAGCGTGGCAGTAAGTTAAAGGTTTGAAAAACAAAGCCAATCTCTTTGTTCCGGATCTCGGCCAGCTGATTGTCGTCAAGTTTGCTGACGTCTTTGCCGTTGAGTATGTAGGTACCCGAAGTAGGTGTATCCAGGCAGCCGATCAGGTTCATCAGCGTTGACTTGCCGGAACCGGAAGGCCCCATGATTGTCACAAACTCATTCTTTCTGATCTCGAGTGAGAGGGAGCGAAGGGCATGCACGACCTCTGCGCCCGGATAGTAGTTTTTCACCACCGACTGAAGAAGGATAACCTGGTCCATATATTGATCGCCGGCATTTATCAGGCGGATAAAATTAATCTTTCCGCACGACAATCAATAAATGAAGCTGAAATTTTGTTTCTCATCTGTCGGGCATCTGAAAACAATGCCCATGTCATACAGGTCCACTGTGATGCCCGTGCCCGGTAAATCCCTGATCATGCGCCACGCCTTTTTCATCGGGGGCGACCAGTTAATGTCGTCAAGGACAAGGATAAGGGTGCGGGCCTGCATATCCATGAATTGTGAAACATAATCCACCGTGGGGTGCAGGCGGTGGTCGCCGTCAATAAACACCATGAGTTCTGAGATGCCATCGCCCGGCAGCCTGGTAAAAGCCTCCGCGAAGGTGCAACAATGCAGCCTGATATCAGGAAATCCCGTTGCCATAAAGTTTTTCCCGGCCAGGGTGGCGGCTGCCTCATGGCCTTCCACCGTATGCAGCCGGGCCAGGGGACAGCCGCAGGCCATGTATATGGTGCTTATTCCAAGGCAGGTGCCAAATTCGATAATATGCGACGGGGCATAGTGTCTTGCCATGCGGTACAGTAACCTGCCTTTGCGGGGTTTCACAGACGAATGCCGCGCCAGTTCACTCACCTTGATGGAGCCGGCTCTCCTGCGGAAACCCGCTCCCAGGTTACTCCGGGGCAGCATGCTGTCATCCGCAAGCAGGCGTTTTCTGAGCGCTTCTGCCGGCTGACAGCCTTCCTCCGCGTCGCGGCAATGCAGTATGTTTTTGGCAAAGTCGGCTGCCAAAGGATGGAGAGACGCTGCGGCGGATTGCCACACGCTGATCCTGTGCGAGACCAATCCGGCAGTCCTTGTCATAATATGCATAGGGGGCAGAACCGGTAACAATGACATAGGCAGTCAGGTAATCATTAACAGGTAATCCGATAATTTGTGCATCCCGGCAGACTTTCTGCCTGCCCGGGCAGGGAAATGTAGCAAGATTTGTTCTGCTGTGCAAACGGCCGGAACGATTTGAACTCTGTTTTTTACGATATTTACCCCTGCATGCACTCAGGGAACAATATATTGCTTCAGGAGATCAAGTACCTGAAGGGAGTGGGCCCGAAAAGGGCGCAATTGCTGTCGGGTGAGTTAAGCCTTGTCAGGGTGAGGGACCTGCTGTACTTTTACCCGTACAGGTATATCGATCGTTCCAGGATATACCGGATAAGTGAAATCGATACCACACAGGCCTTTATCCAGGTCAGGGGTGTCATTTCCGGTTTCAGGACGGAGGGAGTGAAACCAAGGCAAAGACTGGTGGCTACCTTCAAGGATGAAACGGGGATTATGGAACTTGTCTGGTTCAGGGGGTTTCAGTGGGTGACCAAAAATTACCTGCCCGGAAGGGAATACATTGCCTTTGGACGCCCGGGCGTTTACAACCGGACACTGTCAATCGCCCATCCGGATATGGAAACTGCGGGAAGCGAGGAATCGCGCATCTATACTGTGATGCAGCCCCTCTACAGCACAACCGAAAAACTGCGCAACAACATGGTCACCTCCAAGACGATCCAGCGTCTTGTGCAGCAGGTGATCGATCTGACCCAACATCTGCCCGAGAATCTGCCTGAACCGGTGCTCAGGAAACACAAACTGATGAATCACCCGGATGCCGTGCGCAACATGCACGCTCCGGAAAGCAACGACAGACTCCGCAAAGCCACGTACAGGCTGAAATTCGAGGAACTTTTCTATAATCAGCTGAATATACTGGGACAGAAAAAAAGGAGGCAGCAGGCAGCCGACGGTTTCGTATTCTCCAGGGTGGGTGACAATCTGAACCATTTTTACGCCAGCAGGCTGGGTTTCGAGCTGACCGGCGCACAGAAGAAAGTCATCCGTGAAATCCGTAAAGACATGGGTTCCGGCAAGCAAATGAACCGGTTGCTGCAGGGTGACGTGGGCAGCGGCAAGACCCTGGTTGCCCTCATGTCCATGCTGATTGCCCTCGATAACGGCTTTCAGGCCTGTCTGATGGCGCCTACGGAGCTGCTTGCCAGCCAGCATTATCACACAATCTCCACATGGGTCGCCGGTATGGCATTGAATGTGAAGCTGCTGACAGGCTCTACCCGCAAGGCCGAAAGGGAAGCGCTGTTTGAACAGCTGCGCAACGGCAGTCTGCATATACTCATCGGAACCCATGCCCTTCTCGAGGATCCCGTGCAGTTCGCAAGGCTGGGTCTTGTCATCATCGATGAGCAGCACCGTTTTGGAGTCGTGCAGCGCGCCCGGCTGTGGAAAAAAAGCGACAGTCCCCCCCATGTGCTTGTCATGACAGCCACTCCGATACCCCGCACGCTGGCCATGACGCTGTACGGCGACCTGGATGTGTCTGTCATCGATGAGCTGCCTCCGGGCCGCAAGCCGGTTCAGACGCTCCATTTCTACGAGTCAAAACGCCTGGTGCTCTTTGGTTTTCTGCGCAGGCAGATTGAAGCCGGCAGGCAGATATACATTGTCTACCCGCTCATCAAGGAGTCCGAGAAATCAGACTACCTCGCCCTCGAAGAGGGATATGAAGCCGTAGTCCGTGCGTTTCCTCCGCCGCGCTATGTGGTTAACTGTGTGCACGGACAGATGAAGGCTGAAGAAAGGGACAAGGCCATGAAACTGTTCATATCGGGCAAAGCCCACATCATGGTGGCCACGACGGTCATTGAGGTCGGCGTTGATATTCCCAATGCAACGGTCATTGTTATTGAAAACGCGGAACGCTTCGGGCTTTCACAATTGCACCAGCTCAGGGGACGTGTAGGAAGGGGTGCTGATCAGAGCCACTGCATATTGATGACTTCATACAAACTCAGCAGGGAAGCCCGGAAACGCATTGACATCATGGTGGAAACAAACGACGGTTTCAGGATTGCCGAAGCGGACCTGAAGCTGAGGGGACCCGGGGACATTGAAGGCACCCAGCAGAGCGGCCTCCCCTTTGACCTCAGAATCGCCAACCTTGCCGAGGATGGTCAGATTCTTAAGCTGGCAAGGGATGCGGCCGAAGAAATACTTCTGGATGATCCGGGCTTAAACAAGCCCGGCCATCTCAAGCTTAAGCATCACCTCTCCACCCTGCTGAAAAACAGTCAGGACTGGAGCGTTGTGTCCTGACTGTCATAATGCAATAAGCCAGATCCTTTGTGGCCGGGAACTGTTGTCAGTTGCCCCCTCCCTGACGGCTTGCCCTTCTTTCAATCTTAAGAGCTTCGGTGATCAGGTAATCCGGTTCATCATAAATGCAACCCTCGGGCGAGTATATTCCCATAAACCCGTGTCCCACAAGGCTCCGTCCCCCGTCTTTAACCCTGAAGACCTCGACAAAGGCAGAGTACCTTATCTGACCCTCAGGGTCATCCGTGGCAGTCCACCCTTCAAACATACCATAGGTGAACCGGATAATGTATTCGCCTGTCTCATCGGAAAAAGGCCGCTCCTCTGTCATAGGCCCCTCATAAATCACCTCGTGGTGACGGTTCCTTTCCGGTTCAGGATCATCAGGCACCTGTGCCCATGATGTAAATGCCGCCACCATCATCAGAATGATTCCGACCGCTGTTCTTTTCATGGCTACAGTTTTAATAAGCCCCGCTGTGGTTTTTCGCAAAAACAGTCAGCAAATGCAGGCCTTCCCGCCCATACTTTGCATTAAACCATCAGCGGAACTTTATATAAAGTTAATCATTTTCCTGTTGATTTAAAAGCCGCTGTTCTCATTTTATCAACAGTTCATTTACCTTGTTTGTCAAGTATTGCCTCGATTTCATCCATGATGTCATTCATGGCAGCCATGGCTTTTTCAAACGGCTCCCCCGTGGTCATATCAACCCCTGCCTTTTTCAGCAGCTCTATCGGATAATCAGAGCCTCCGGCCGACAGGAAGGCCAGGTACCTGTCCACGCTCCCCGGTTCTCCGTTAAGCACCTTTTCTGAAAGAGCGGCCGAGGCCGTAAAGGAGGTGGCATACTGGTAAACATAAAAATTGTAATAGAAATGGGGGATGTAACTCCATTCCACAGCATACAGGTCATCAATCCGGCATACACCCTGATCGTGACCATAATATTTCCTCAGCAGGTCGCCATACAACTTATTCAGCACATCGCTGGTAAGGGGCTCCCCTTTTTCGACATTCTCGTGTATGGCCAGTTCAAATTCTGCGAACTGCGTCTGCCTGAAAAGCGTTCCTTTGAAATTGTCGAGCTGGTTCATCAGCAACGAAAGTCTTGTGTCATCGTCCTTTATGTTCCTTGCCATATAGGCATTCAGCAGGGCTTCGTTGAAGGTCGAGGCCACCTCGGCCGTGAAAATGGGATAATCTGCCAGCGGATAGGGCTGTGATTTGTTTGACAGGTAACTTTGCATGGTGTGTCCAAGCTCATGCGCCACGGTGCTCACATCGTCGTATTCACCGTTGTAGTTCAGCAGCATGTAGGGGTGCACGTCATAAACCGATCCGTTTGAATAAGCGCCGGAGCGTTTGCCTTTTGTGGGATAAACATCGAGCCACCGTTCAGTGAATGCTTTCCGGATGGTGGACTGGTAATCGGCGCCCAGGGGTGCAAGTGATTCCGTGATGAGCTTCTGCGCTTCATCGTATGTATATTCCAGGCTCACATCTTTGACAGCGGGGGCATACAGGTCAGAGTACTTCAGGGTGTCGACTCCCAGCATCCTTTTCTTCAGTTTCAGGTAGCGGTGGAATACAGGAAGGTTCTTGTTCACGTTGCTGATGAGCGAATGGTACACATCGAGGGGTATGTTATACGCATTCAGGGAGCTTTCAAGGGCTGATTGGTACTTTCGTGAACGGGCAATGAAAATATCTGCATTGAGTCCCCCCAGCAGCTGTTCAGCCATGGTTCCCTGAAAAGCTTTCATTGTCGACCAGAAGGCGTTGAATACCTTTTCCCTGTCCTCCCTGTCAGCAACTGCCCGGTATTTTGAGTAACCGGCCTGGTTGAGCGTCACCGTATCACCCGTCGAAAGGGTGATCCGCGGATATGGCAGCTCGGTGTTGGCAAAGACGCTGTATATCGAATAGGGACTGCCGGCAAGCGATGAGGAATAGGCAAGTATCTTTTCCTCGTTTTCAGACAGCAGGTGCTCTTTCTGCCTCAGCAGCTCATACAGATACATCCTGTAAATGGCCAGTCCCTTTTGTTCAGACAGAAACCTGTCAATGGTCTCCTTTCCCAGCGCCAGCAGTTCAGGTTCGGCAAACGACAACAAGGCACTGAGAGTGGATTGCAGCTGTCTCAGTTCCTGATCCATGGCCATATAGGTCGTGTTGCTCAGGTCCTGGTCCGACTTCATGGATGCGTAGGCATAAACCCTTGAAAATGTCTTGCTGAAATCGGATGACAGATTCAGGTATTCAAGAAGCGTGGCAGAGGAAGATCCCAGTTTTCCCCTGTATGATGCAATGACATCGGCAGCGGGTTTGAGTCCTTCCTTGGCCCTGACCCAATCCTGATCTGAAGGGTATATATCCTCAAGTCTCCATGTGTATCTGACATCCACCGCAGACCGGTCAGCCTGAGCCCTGAGCGGTGAGACGCTGATGACAAGGCAAGCCAGGCAGGCAACGGTCATCAGGCAGGAATTGGTTTTGAACATGTTCATGACTTTAGTGAATAGGTTAGACGTAATAAATCTTAATAAAAATATGTCATCCGCCGGTTATTTTCAATGTCAAAAATCAGCAATGTCCTTCAGCCTGTTATCCACCTGAACAGGGGATATATGACCGAGAGGGCAGGAATGTCGTTGTAAGCCATGAAACCCTCTCTGAACCTGTCCATTACTTCGGGATACTGTGTCACCAGAGGCATGGACCCCTTGCTGCCAAGCAGCAGGTTCAGCAACTGCATGACAAAGCTGTCGAAAATGATGACAGCCACTATAACCAGGTAGATGTAGCCGTTGGTGCTTATGTCCACCGGCCGGATGCTGAACCGTGAGACAAGGATTACGGCCAGCAGCCACAACGTCGCGCGTATCAGTGAAGAGGTACTTACCAGGTAGGATTGGCATGACCGCGTACGGAATACGGCAAGGACCAGCCAGGAAGCCAACGCACCCGCAGCCAGACCCCCGATGAACCTCCATACCAAACTGGACAGGGGAAGGAAGATCATGGATAGCAATAAGGCAAGCAACCTGACGGTCGTGACGGAGGTGTGGACAAGCAACGCTTTCCTTGAGCGCGGCACCTGCAGGGACGCAGTTTTGTTAAGATAGCGGACCTGGTGCATGCGATAGCCGGAGGAATGATACAACACACCCTGCGGTTTATACAGTTCAAGTACGTATGGTCTTGAGTTTGCGGCCAGGGAAGGGCAATAGTAACATGGGCTTGCAGCGGGATGGACGTCATTCAGCATGTGCCAGATCCGTTCCGGAGTGTAGAAAAACCGGCCGGGCATCAGGTAGTGCTTTCTGTTGTCACGGAAGTACCAGGCAAGGATAAATGCAAAAGGCCAGGCAATAATGGCGATGAAAATATCCTGCCACCGGTCCAGAAAGGCCAGCAAAAGAGGAGCGACCGAAAGAACCAGGATGAGGGGGATGCTGACAACCCTCAGGCATATGGTGATCAGAAGCATCAGGTCTTCAATACCACTTTCTTGAAAAGCCTCATGATGCCTTCGGAATCTTTCGTATGTCATCTGTGCATGACGGTGGGCTTTTTCCCTTGCCTCTTTCCGGAACCGATCGTAAGCTTCACCGGTGGTGAAAACTTCAGGTTGCGGGCCCCTGCCCGCATTCGCAGCCAGTCCGCCGTTTTGAGGGCCAGCATGATGCACAAGGAATTCGTATGCCTCTGTTATGTCACAGAACCTTTCATGGGCATCCGGTGCCTGGCTGACATCAGGATGGTACAGCTTGGCAAGCTTACGGTAAGCCTGCTGTATGTCAGACCTGGAAGCACCTGCCTGTAAATTCAGGATCTTATGGTAATCTTTCACATAATTCCTTTTTGCTGTCATTCCCTTATGCTAAGATAAGTTATTTTGCTTTCCTTAACCCCTTAAGGCCGGTTTTCGGCTGACGAACGGCCAATTGCACACCGGCCCTGTGAAGTGCGGTTTGGTGTACCTGTTTCGCCTACAGATCGTTCATGCTGAGCGATTTGTCAAAATAAGCTTTGACAAGCCCCCAAATCTTCGTAACTTGCAGGCAACCGGCTGAACTGTCTTCTTAACCGTCATATAACATGAGCCGAGAACCAACCAGTTTATTATCCGGCGCGGCATTAGCCATCTGCCTGACAGGTCTGTCCCTGCTGACCGGATGCGAGCAGGTTGACAGCGATGAACTGTCATTTGTCACGGGGCCGGAGGTGAAGGTTTCCGTCGAACCCTTCCGGGAGCCTGAATCGGATTCAGTGGTGGTCTGGGGACCTGAGAAATTCATCCATACCTCGCGCTACTATACAACCTACGAAAGAGCAATCCTGATCAGTCAGCATTTTTTTTATGAGGAGACATTCACGATCTATGTGATTAACGGGGAGGCAGACGGCACCTCCCGTATATCTGACGCCACCGTCCGTGTGAACGGAAAGACGATACTTGGGAAAACAGATTTTTCCAAAAAGCTTCCCGTATATGCGGTGAACATGGCACTGCCATCATCCTTTGACATGGAAGTGGAACTGAAAAAAGAACGCGGGTGCTACCTGACCATACTCATTGCAGGCAAGCGAAAGCCTCTCAGGGAGCCTGACCCCTTAAGCCTCCTCCATGCCGAGGACATTTTCAGGCAGGCCAATCCCGTTTTTGAATACCTGGCCGGAACCAGGGAAGGAAAATACCCCGTGTTACCGGAAGGAATCACCGCAAAGTACGACTGTCAGGCGGACAATGCCAGGTGGAGCGCCATTCTCACCTTCCTTGATTTTACCCTTGACGGCGGCTATTCACTGAACGGAACAATGCAGCTGATATCCGACAGGGAAGGCAATGTCGAAACCGAACCCCACCAGGTAAGTTACACAAATGAACACCAGGGTGAACTGACGGCCATGACAGACAACCAGACCGTTGATGAATACTACTTCTACGACTTTTTCATGCAGGTGGACAGGTGGCTGCACATGCCCGCCTATCCTGACACCACGGGACTCACCACAACCACACAGTACGATTTTGGCAACATCCGGATAACCATCAACGGCTATGCGGTTGATCCGGCATCCATACTTGACATGCTTGGAAAATGAAGCATAAAGGCACCGTTGCAATAATACTGCTTTGGCTTCTGACAGGCACCGGGGTAACCCTGAACGCGTCGGGACAGGCTATACGGGTGGTA
>JAXDCR010000216.1:0-4182 GCA_034677845.1 Bacteroidales bacterium
GGCATTCTCAAACTGTCCCATCCTCATATAACAAATGCCGGCATAGTAGTGCGCCAGGTTGGCCGAAGCCGTGACGCCGTATTCGTCGATTATATCCAGCATCCCGTAGTTTCCGCCATCGCCGTTGAGCGCTGTTGAAAAGGAATCGGCTTCGAAGTACTGCTGGGCAACGTACATGGCAGCGCTTGCCTCCTTGTTGGCGGGTTCCAGGTAAAATTTCCTGTATCCGAGATATCCGCCGACCACGACGATGATGGCCAGCACGATGATTGAAAGGCTTTTCTGGTTTTCCTCAATATATTTTTCCGTACGGCTGAGTGCGTTTTCAACGGTCTCAAAACCCTTGGGAGTTTCCTGAATCTTTTTCTTGCTCATTATGGCTATCTGGTTTTAAAAGAGACGGCAAAGTTAATTTTTTTTTATCAGATACTATATCTTAGAGAGATCACTATTTATTAATAATGACAATTAAAAGAATAAATATTTAACTTTGCGACCTTGAAAAGCAGGTTTTTTGCCCCGCGCTCCGGAAGCGGGCCGGCCTGTTTCTTTTCTGCGACGGTTCCGTAGCTCAGTTGGATAGAGCAACAGCCTTCTAAGCTGTGGGTCGGGAGTTCGAATCTCCCCGGAATCACATCACTATTATCGGCTGAAGGCCGATAATAGTGATGTGATCATGAGCATCCGCTCTCCTTAAAGCTTATCGTACACATAGGTTTCCGCGATGGCATCCATTGTGGGTATTTCCATGTTGAAGAGGATGACCAGACGGCCGGCCTCGTCCTTGTAATAGGCCTCGCTTGAATTTAACGTCGCTCCCTGAATTTCAATGGCAGAATAGATCCACAATGACAGCTTCTGGTCGTTCCACAAAGCTCTTGATACACTCCTGCTGTCCATGAACCACGGGTTGGTGCAGTTCTGACCGTCGAGGGAATGTTTTTCGGTCATCCTGGTTACCTGTCCCATCATATCCAGTTCCTTGCTGACGATGAGACTGTCAGCGGTGTGCTTTATGACCAGGGTCTTGGCTCCCATGCTCATTTCGGCATTCCGTTTGCTTAATCCGGTATTCAGGTTCCATGTCCCTGTGAAATTGGGTTGTGCGCTGGCTGTTACAAAGCCTGTGAACAGGCATAAAGCTAAAATGATACAGTTTTTCATAAAAATGGGTTTGATGTAAAATTAATATTCTTCACCAAAAAGAAAAAGCCGGATGAAAATCAATGATTGTTTTGCATTAAAACTTCAGCTTGATTAAGGTCTCCGGACAGTCAGGAACAATATTTATCCTTGATTCTTCCGATAATTTATCCCTCCGACCTGCCAGTGCCAATAAAAAGTCCAAATGTTTGTCAAATCAGCTGTTGGTTTATTGTTTGCATTTATATATCTTGTAGTTGAAAATCCATACATAAACCTTTATGTGCTTATACCGGGCGGATCCGGCATAGCCGGATTATTATAAAGTACAGTGAAGCAGGAGCCCGTCATGACAGTGTCTGAAAACACATATAAATTGCATATCAGGCTGTTTAAAAATCAGGGACTGATATTGTTGTTGCTTTGCAATTCCCTTGTTGTCCGCAGCCAGTCCCCTGACATCCTTTTTGACCAGGTGCAGAACAGCCGGGATGTGCTGTACAGGGTTTTCAGCCTGATGCAGGACCATCACGGGTTTGTCTGGTTCAGGACTGCAGGTACCCCGGGCATTCAACGGTATGACGGGTACGAATTCAAAAGCTTCCTTGAAAATGAGAATATCTACACCTCTATCGCAGAGGACAGCAGGGGGCTGTTCTGGCTGGGCTCTTCATCGGGACTGACGGTATTTGATCCGGCCAGCGAAAGATCCGTTCAGTACTATCCTGGTACCGGCACTTTGCAGGAAGGCGACAATGCTAACAATATTTCCAGGGTCACGGAAGACGGCAGAGGAATAATATGGTGCGCGACCGGTGACGGCCTGCTTAGGATGGAACCGCGCATCACCGACGAAGCCAGCCTGAAGGCAGCCATTCTTGATCACGGCATCCAGGCTGCCTTTGCTGTTTCAGGCATGGCAGTCCCCTCACCTGACGATCCCGGCGCTTCTGTCCAGGTCACTGAAATTTTGGTGGACAGCAGGGACAGGCTGTGGATTGGCGGTACAGGATGCCTTTACGTGCTCGACAGCGGCACCGGCCGGTTGATGCGCATGGATGATGACGGCACCGGCAAATCTCCCTTCGGCGATCCGTATATCAGCAGCATTGTCGAGGAAAGTCCCGATGTGTTCTGGGTGGGCACCGGCAACGGGTTGTTCAGGGTTTCCAATGTTGAAAATGTGCTGTCCCCCCTGCAGGGCTACAAAACCTACCCTGAGTTCCGGCAATACCTTGAGTCAAAGCTGATCATGGGGCTGCTCAGGGAAGATGAAAACACCCTGTGGATCGGAACATACATGAACGGCCTGGTACGCATGCATTACGATCAGAACCGCCAGCCGGCATTCGCCGGGGTATATGCGGATCTTGACAAGCCGGAAGGGGAGGGGATAAGAACAGTTTTTTCCCTTATGAGAGACCGCACCGGCCTGATCTGGGCAGGGCACCAGTACAGCGGCATCAGGAAGTTCAATCCCGCCGGCAACCCTTTTACATCCTATGATGCCCTGATAAGGCAGTACTTTACCAATTACAGCATAAACCCCATTCTGGGGGATTCAGCCGGCAACCTGTGGATCGGCAGTTTTGGCGGAGGCCTTTACCGGATGGCCGGGAACGGAGCCATCAGTCATTTCAACATTGCCGATCCTTCGGTGCCTGATAAGATAGGCAATGGCATCCTGTCGCTTCTTGAGATTGAAAATGGCATCTTCTGGATCGGCGCCGCCAACGGAATCTGGGAGTTCAACGCATCAAGCGGCAGATCGCGCAGGTTATTTAACGACACCCCATACGGGGAGCTTAGTGACAATGTATATGACATGCTAAGGGCAGGGAACCATGTTTTGTTCCTGCTGTGGGGCAAGGGTTTGTATACATATAACCGCTCGACCGGCCGGCTGAAGCAGTATACATACGGCCAGGCAGATAACGGGTCGCTCAGGTCAAATATAAATTACGATCTCTGCCGGATGAAGAACGGCGACATCCTGGCCGGAGGGAGCAGGGGACTGACAAGGATGAGGCTGGATGAGGCCACCGGTGATCTTGTTTTCCTACCCGTGCCGGGATCAGCTTCGGTGATGGATGTGCCGGGAGCTTTCAACGTGCTTCATGAAGACAGGGATGGGATCCTCTGGTGCGGTACGAACAGCGGCCTGCTGAGGCTGAATATGAGTTCGGGGGAGACAAGGCTGTGGACTGCCGCGGAAGGACTTTCACATGACATCATACGGACCATACGGGAAGATGAACAGGGTAACCTGTGGCTGGGCACCGCAAACGGACTTTCCATGCTCAACACTGAGTCAGGAACCATCAGGAGCTACGACCGGACCAACGGGTTGCCGGTCATGATCCATTCGTACAATTCGTCTTTCAGCGATCAGGATAACCGTTTATATTTTGGCGGCATTGGCGGCTTTTACAGTTTTGATCCGGGAAATATGACGCGAAACGACAGTGTTCCGCCCGTTGTTATAACTGAGTTACGGTTGTCCAACAGGCCGGTAGCCGTCAGATCCGACCGAAAGTCCGTACTGCGGACCAACATTTCCTACACGGACCAGCTTGAGCTTGCCTATAACCAGCACGACCTTTCATTCACCTTTGCGGCGCTCGATTACAGCAATCCCTCGCAGAACAGGTATGCCTATATCCTTGAGGGGTATCAGCAGGAATGGAACCAGACGGGGGCGGATAACCGCATTGCGACATACACCAATCTGAATCCCGGCAGATACACCTTCCGGGTGAAAGGTTCAAACAACGACGGGGTATGGAATGAGGAAGGTGCGGCCATCCATATCAGGATCCACCCGCCTTTCTGGAGAACTACGCTGGCCTATGTTACCTATGGCGTTCTTATATTTCTGCTCCTGAGGGGCTATATCTACTGGAGAACCAAAAAGCTGAGGAAAGAAAAGATCGTGCTGGAGGGGCAGGTCGCTGAGCGGACCCGGAAGATAGAAGAGCAGAAGGAAGCGCTGCAGTCCACCCTTGAAAATTTACAGAAAACCCAGGCACAGCTGATCGA
>JAXDCR010000217.1:0-8049 GCA_034677845.1 Bacteroidales bacterium
GAGGCTGAGGATCAGAACAGCGCCGAGCTGCAGAGAGCCGGATGGCAGGCAATCCTCGAAAGTTTCAAAAGGTATGTGGAAGGCTATGGCCCCATTGAAAAGCTCCATTTTGAAATACTCATTAACAACTCCCCTGAGAATATATTCCGGATCATGACAGGCAGCGATACATACAACAAGTGGACCACTGAATTCAATCCCACATCCCGGTTCTATGGATCATGGAATAAAGGGGAGAAGATCACATTCCTTGGTACGGACGCCGACGGTAAGACCGGGGGAATGGTCTGCAGGATCAGGGAGAACATCCCGGGGAAATTCCTCAGCATCGAAAGCCTTAGGGAGTTCGTCGACGGCAGCGAGGACGCCGGCACCGGGAAAGAAAACAGCTGGAGCGGGGCTCTGGAAAACTATACGCTGAAACCGGCAGGAAGCAAAACACTGCTGTGCATCGATACCGATGTCCCGGCAGAACACAGACCGTTTTTACTGGAGGCCTGGCCAAAAGCTTTGGAGACGCTGAAGGAGCTTTGCGAATAAATAAATGTGACGAAGACTCTTCTCAGCCTTCTCAGGATCGATGTCCCTGTCAGGGACTGAAACAATACATTACTTCAGTTGTTATTACAATTGCATTCTGGCAATTTTCTTCGAAATTTCTGATGCAGGATGTTCCGCTTTTTTTTATTCTGCCCACGTGATCTGAATTAAACCGAAAGGAGTAAACCATATGAACGCACTCAGAAAAACCTCTTTGATCTTCGGTCTCTTCTTCGCAGGTACTTTTGTGTTCTCGATACCGGCACTATTCTTTTATGACCCGTTGCTGCACGACTCCGGCTACATTCATGGCGGGGGGTTTGACAGGCGTGCTTCAATGGGCGCCCTTTTCGAGATACTGACTGCCATCTGCAACATCGCGACCGCCATCGTCATCTTCCCTGTTGTAAAAAGGGTCAGTGAATCCGCCGCAGTCGGTTACATCACATCACGCACCGTGGAGTCGGTAATGATTCTCTCAGGTGTTGTCAGCCTCATGGCTATTGTCACATTACGGGCCGGCTTCGAGCCTGGCGGTGACACCGTGGCCCTCACCATGACAGGTCAGGGCCTCCTTGCATTTCATGGCTGGACCTTTCTGCTTGGACCACAATTCGGTTCAGGATTCGGTAACGGAATTCTGCTTGGATACCTTATGTACCGGTCGGGGCTCGTCCCCCGGCGTATGGCCTTGTTAGGCCGCATTGGCGGACCACTCGCCTTTGCAGGTGGCGTGCTGGTCCTGTTTGATCTCCTTAAGCCTATGAGTGCCGGACTGTTTGCTCTTACAGGAATGGAAATCGCCTGGGAGCTTTCGATTACATTCTATTCACTTTTCGTTGGCTTCAGACCGACACAGGAAAAATGAAACAAGATGGAAAAAATGAAAGCAGTGGTGTATGAAAAATACGGACCACCAGATGTCTTGAAACTCACTCAAGTTGAGAAACCAGTCCCCGGGGACGAAGAGGTTCTGATAAAAATCAATGCCACAACAGTGACAGCTGCAGACTGGAGACTACGGAAAGCTGATCCCTTTCTTGCCCGGATTTTCAATGGACTGTTCAAACCCGGAAAGATAAAAATATTGGGGTTTGAATTGGCCGGTGAGATCGAAGAGACCGGAAAGGATGTCAGGCTGTTTAAAAAAGGGGATCAGGTGTTTGCTGCCACCGGATTTACATTTGGCGCCTATGCTGAGTATAAATGCATCCCGGAAGGGGGAACTATTGCCTTAAAACCTGTCAATATGACTTTTGAAGAGGCTGCCGCTATTCCTGTCGGAGGACTGACTGCATTGCACTTTCTCAGGGACAAAGGACATATCCGGGGCAGATCCAAAGTGTTGATCTATGGTGCTTCCGGCAGTGTGGGAACTTATGCCGTTCAGCTTGCGAAGTATTATGGGGCCGAAGTCACGGCAGTATGCAGCACCCCGAATGTTGAGCTTGTTAAATCCCTTAAAGCTGATAAGGTCATCGATTATACAAAAAATGACGTCAGCAGGGAAGGTGAATTTTACGATCTCATTTTTGACGCGGTGGGAAAGATTTCATTATCTGCCTGCAGAAAAATCATGAAACCCGGGGGAAAGTACATATCTGTGAGAAGAGGTACCGCAAAAAGCAGGGAAGGAGACCTGGCATTTCTGAAAAAGCTTGTTGAATCAGGCACTGTTAAACCAGTAATAGACAGACTGTATGACCTTGCCCAGATTGCGGAAGCACATGCTTATGTTGAACAGCAGCATAAGAAAGGGAATGTTGTGGTTACTGTAAAATGAGCAATCGCAGGCAATTACAGTTCTTTTGAAACCAATGCTGCCAGGATGCCTGAAAGTCTGACAGTCTGTGCACACCTTTATTTCCTTACAGGTTTAGGCCGGATTCCGATAATATTCGGCAAAGGCAGCATCAGGTCAGGATCCTCCGAAAGGATCAGCTCCGTGCTGCCGGCCTTCAGGTATACCTGTGCCGGGGCATTGCCCTCGAGATGCTGCGCGGCCACAATTTCCATATCAGAGTAAAGGAGAATCTTGTTGAAATCATGCATCGAGACCGGCGAAGGACAGTAAAGGAATAGTATCCGTCCCTGCTTGTCTTCCGCGATGGCAGCTTCACTCCACCTGTTGCCCTGATCAGGCCAGACACTGATACCCCGCCGCTTGATCAGCCGCAGGTTCTGGATGACAGTGGAGTAATCCTTAAGAACGCTGTCGATTGTCACCCCTGGCTGATCGAGGTCAAAGATCCTCGCCGGGGGCACCTGCTTTCCTTTCGCGGGATTGAAGGCAAGGAGCGATTTATAATTGTTCCTGTGAAGACTGCTGCGGTGTTCTCCGTCGCGCACATATCCGGTGTGGGTCTGATAATCATCGTTGTACATACCCGCGTTGATGGCAGCGGTCAGGCTGTACTTTTCGCACCACTCCTCAGGAGTCTTCAACGGCCCGTCAGCCTCCTGGCTGATTCCCCTGAAAACCAGGTCCCATTTCTGCAGATCAATCCTGATTGCATTGATCTCAACAGGGTAGCTGTACTCCGGCAGTGTCACGGACTGTGCCCGGTATTCAAGTCCAGGGGATAATTCTTTCCACTGGGCCTGAACCAGGGACGGGATAAGCAGTGCCAGAAGGCAGATAATATATCGCATGGATCTCTTTCAGTCTTTAGATTAAGAACGTTATTATGTGCAAATCGTTGTGCAAGAGATATGCAATATCTCGCCTTACCGGAAGGTAACTTACCAAGATGTAACTTACAAAATTGTAAGTTATCATATTTCCTTTGCATTTATAAAAAATCATGGAAACACAATTTGTTTCCGGCACAGTTGCCCCTGTTATGAATTTCTCCGAGAGGAGGCAGGAGACAGCAATGAGGAGAGATTAAATGCCGGCGTGGAACGTTGGCGCAAACTGAGACACCAGTTATCTCCTGTTCCCTGTTAATGAAATTTGGCTCATCAACTGGTATTCCATACCTGAATGGATTATTCATTTTTTTCCTGTGGATTGTTATACAATACAGAAATACGCAGCTTGGCATAACGCACTATTGCGTAATTGATTTTTATGTCGTGAAGACATGAAAAACCCGGAATACCTGATGCAGCTCACCGGACCCGTCAGGCCCCTACTTCAATTCCACATCCAGGTACACCGAGTGCCTCCCGTAAGTGTCAAAGAATGGCTTGTATACAACACCATCAATCATGAACTCCAGCTTCGAGGGATCACCGGTAATTGACTTGCTGATGTCTGAAGCATCCAGCGTCACCTTGCGCCACTCGGTGCGCGGAGCAGGCTCCTGCGCTGCCAGCAGCACCGGCCCGTAGAACAGGCTCGCAATGTTCTGCTGATCCATCACCGGCTCAAGGTAAAATTTGAACGGCATCCGCAGCTCAACAGTATCGCCTTTCTTCCACTTGCGACTGATAGTCATATAGCTCCCCGGCACCGCATCAACACTAAAATCCCTGCCGTTGATCTTCACTAAGAATCCTTTCGTTGCCCAGTGCGGCACCCGCACGTTCAGGTCAAACCTGCCCTTGCCGCCAATAACCAGCTGAGTGCGGTCTTCCTTCGGGTAAGCCGTGGCTTGCGTAACAGTGATCTTCCTCTCGGTCCATGTCAGCGTCGAGGGTACATACAGGTTCACATACAGCGCCCTGTTATCGGCACTCCTGAAGTAAATCGAGTTCTGCAGCTTCGTGCTGCTCTCCAGCGCCGTCCCGTTGCAGCACGAGAACCCGTCCATATCCTCGTTCCCGAACTGCTTCATCGAGCCCGGCCTCAGAGGCACATGATAGGTGTTCCCGGCATTATGTTCCGCCACCGAGGCAAG
Organism: Bacteroidales bacterium; assembly: GCA_034677845.1. GTDB lineage: Bacteria > Bacteroidota > Bacteroidia > Bacteroidales > UBA10428 > UBA5072. The sequence goes on from JAXDCR010000217.1 coordinate 4,386, forward strand.
GATGTGATTGTAGAGCCCGCGCTCATAGTAATCCATCAGCGCCGCATCCTGGTTGAAGAGGAAGAGGCTCCCGGTCAGCTTGAGCATGTTGTAGGTGGCGCAGGTCTCGTTCTGTCCGCCTGCGGCGAAACCGTTCTCATACAACGATGCCGGCTGCGCGGTGAAGCACTCAGCATTATTCGGATTGCGTGCACCTGCAACACCACCGATGCTGTACATGTAGTCATGGGTGACCATGTCCCAGAAGTTGTCAGCGATGTGATAATACTCAGGCGATTCGGTATCACGGTAAATCTCTATCGCCCCGATGATCTGCGGAATATGCTGGTTGGCATGCAGCCCTCGGAACATATCCACATTCTTCGCCAGCCCGTGCGTATGATCAGCATTGCCATAGAACAGCCTGATGTTGTCAAACAGCTGAGCAGCCTTCATGTAGCTGGTATCACCGGTGATACGCGACAACCGTGCAAGCGCCTCGTTCATCCCGCCGAACTCCCCGGCGATGTACCTGTTCCACATGCTTATCAGCGTCTCCTCCGGCAGCTGGCTCAGGCGGGCATATACCCATGTACCCATCCCCTTCGCTGTCTCCAGCGCCTTCTCGTTGCCGCTCACCTCGTAAATATCCATCAGCCCGGCCATGATCTTGTGAAGGGTATAGTACGGCGCCCATACCTGGGCATTTGAGCCGCCATAGGTGGCTCCCTTCTCCAGCATGATGAACTGATCAGGCGGATAGGCGCTGATAAAACCCTTGCCCCAGTTCTGGTAATCGGTGCGTATCCCTGCCTCGCTCAGGTCAGAGTCGTAGCCTGTTTTTCCCGCCGCAGGAGGAACGGCTGTCGGATCGGCCGAAAACTCTCCGCCGGCCGTCCGGGGCTGGCCCGACATCTGCGACAGCTCATAAAGCGTATTCACCATATACTCCATCTTGCCGGCGAACTTTGCCCGGAGCTCCGCATTATAACCGGTGCTTGCATAGGCCTGGGCGATGGCGCTGAGGTAATGCCCGGTTGCGTGACCGCGTAGCTTGGTCTGCTGGCTGTCCCACCCGCCGAGTGGCTGCGCACCCTCTGGCTGCTTCTGCCCGAAGGCATTGCGGAACATGTAAAGAAAATTATCCGGATTGGTAGCCTCGAGGCCCTTTAAAAACTTGTCACGGTTCTCGATGAACTTCGTCTCGTGATTGTGGATGTCAGCATCCAGCGTAACCTGGTCAAGCCTGAACGCTTCGAGGGTGCGGTGCGGTGCAACAGGCGCCACGGCTGCCCTGACAGTCACCACTGCCTTCGGCTGCAGGCTCGTTCCGGAAACCTTTCCTGTCACCGTGTATGTCCCGGGGACAAGCGCCTGGCTGTTATCCTCCGGGACCGGCCAGATCACTCTCACGTCGGGACCATCCACACCATTGCCGTAAACACCTTTCACAAAACGGGGCAGCCTGGGGAGGTTTCCTGCAGTGGTCTCAACCTGCGTGTCAGGAACACTTACCAGGAACGCATTGTACAGCTGCGGCGTTGTTACCGGAAAAACCTGCAGGGTCTGTTCAGGCTGGCCCCTGCGCCCTGCCTGCGGATTGCCGCCTCTGAGAGCGGTGAAATAGATCCTGCCGATCTGCCTCGGTGTCAATGGAATACGGTAAATCCGGAAGTCGGAGAGCTTTGCGTTCAGGAAAGTCTTTTCACCGTCGATTGATTTGCCAACATAGAGCTGGTTATTCTTTTCCGAATCATTGTCGAACAGCTGTGAAATGTCCAGTGCTGCATCCTTAACTTCAACGACCAGCATGCCATTGAGGTATGTACTCATGGTCTTCGCCGGGATGTCAAGAACCACTGCCAGGTGGCTCCATTTGTTCAGGGGCACTGCATCAAAGGAAGTGGTGTATGTCTTTGATCCGGCCACAAACGCAGTCTGCAGTCCGGGCTTTTCCTTCGTTCCTGCCGGGGCAGCAAAGAAGTGCGAGTTGCTGTCCTTCCCGAAATCAAAAAACAGCTGTCCCGGTTTTGCATCGCGAAGCCAGATCCATCCGGTGATGGTGAGCGATTCCTCGCCTGACACCGCCTCGCCAGGGATGGAAACATATGTCTCGCTTTCGCCTGAAAGGGCAAGAACATTACCAAAGAGGCTGTCGGGTATGAATCTGAAGTCGGTTCCCCGGGTGATGGCATGGAGGTTGTTGCGTGACCAGTCCCTGTCATTTCCCTTGAACTGGTAGCGGGAGATCAGTCCGGTTTCACCTATTCCGTCGAGGATCTGGTCACCGTCCTGGGCAAGCGCAGGGAATGTTGTCAACGCGCATAAAATCAATACAATGCCAACGAGCAGCCTGTCAATTTTCATGTTCAGTATCTTTTGTTCTGGTTTATCCGCCAATGCATCAGCAAGTTTAACAAATTCTCATGACGAAAATGAGAGAATTGTTAATGCTCCGCCAAACGAACATACCATTAGCAGGCTATAAATATATAAAATTGGTCAGTTCCAGCTTTCCCAGCAAGCTGATCTCTGTCAGGTTACGGACATCGTTGTCAGTAAATTCCGATAACGCACCTTCTTTCTTCCAGGCGCCTGAGACAAAATAGACGAAGTCCTCCTTCTGCATCCAGACCCTGGCATTCGGGAAAAGGTGAATTCCTCCGATATGATCCGGATGAGGATGTGTAATTATTACATCTGTTATACAGGAAGGGGATACGTTGAGCCTTCTCAGCACAATGTCCGGTCGTTCATACATACTGTCGCCGGTACCGTTTGTATCAATGAATCCTGCATCAACGATAATATTCCTGCCGTTTGAACCCTCCAGGTACCAGAACATATTGCATACCGACACGCTGTCTGTTGACGATGTTCCGGCTGCAATATCACGGACCGGCACAGAACCCGGCTCGTTGAATTTAAGAGCATAAACCTGGTACTCATCAACCACCTGGCCGGAGGAGGTGAAACCTGTAATAAGAAGGATTAATGCGGAGATACTCTTTTTAATCATTCAGAGGCTATTTAGTCAGCGACCAATGGCTGTGGATAATTTTCCATTCATTGTTTTCTTCAAGCCTGTACACTTCGGTGCAGTTCTCTTTCCAGAGTGTATCACCTGAGCTTGTTTGCAGATTGTAGGTCAGGACGGCCATCGTTCCGGCCTGCTGCACAACGGGATTAATAATTTCGAACCTGTCCATCTTTACTGTTCCGCGCATGGTCTCATACAACTCCTTAATCCTGTCCCAGCCGTCAAGCCGCCTTTCCTGGACAGGATCGAAATAGGTGAAGTCTTTCGAATAAAGCTCGAGATAGGGAGTGGGGTTGCCATCAAGCCAGGCGTCGAGGGCAGCTGTTTCAAGTGCAATGATTTTGTCTGTAACAGTAAGCTTATCCATGATGTTTAATATTTAATTGATAACCAGTATTTGTTTGCGGTTAATAGTATCACCTGCCAGCTTTTTCCGGCCTGTGATTCAGCACAACTTCCTTGATTGTGTTGAAGTATTCTTTAAGTGAAAAGTTGCTGTGTGACGAGTCGTCATTTACCTGGAAAGCCAGGGCAATATTATAATCGGGGAGATATTGAAAATATGTGATGTAACCTGGCGAAAATCCGGTATTACCGTAATAGGTAACCCCGACCGTTTGGCCAATGAAACAGCCCACCCCGATA
>JAXDCR010000218.1:0-6752 GCA_034677845.1 Bacteroidales bacterium
GACCAACCAGACAGCAGTCTTTCGTGAAGTGATTGAGACAGAACCTGACAATAATAAACAAAAAAGTCAGACTGAGCTTACTGTTGTTGACAAAGTGAACACCTCAGCCGTAACCTCCTGGAAGGACCAGCTGCTCGTGTTTGCCGATGAAACTTTCGAAGATATTGCAGTCAAGATGGAACGCTGGTACAATGTTCATATCAACATAGAAAATCCGGCATTAAAACAGGAAAGATACACCGGCAAATTTGTGCATAATGAAACTTTCTATGAAGTGCTGGATGCTATTGCCATAACAACCCCCATAAGATATTCAGTATCAGAAAACAATATTACTATCACAACAGATGAACCCTGAAAAAGTAACCCCTAACTAATGCTGCCTATGATAAAATCCTGAATCACTGAAATCAAAAGATCGGAAAATGCGCGAACATTTTCCGATCATAATGAAATTAACTGTTACTGCTTTGCGAAAGCAGTAACGAAGTCAAATCTTAACCTCACAAAATTATGAGAAAAAAACTATTTCCTTGCAGTGACCCATTCAATAACTGCATAAAAAAACCACTATTGATTATGAAATTATCATTTACCTTGTTGGTAATAGCTTCATTCCAGATATCCGCCAGAGGTCTTTCTCAAAGTGCAAGCCTTGAACTGGGCTTTCAAAAAGGCACTCTCATGGATCTGATTGAAGCTATCGAAGCCCAAAGTGAATACCGGATCTTTTATAAAACTGACCAGGTGGATATTCACAAAGCTATAAAACTTCCTTCAAGGGAAGGTACAGTTGGAAACCTGCTTGCCAGTGCACTGGAAGGCAGTGATATCTCCTACCGGGTGATGGACAATGTCATTGTTCTGACTAATCTTGCCCTTGAGTCCCAGCAGCAAAGGGTCACGGGGACCGTCACAGACGGAGCGACCGGAGAACCGCTGGCCGGTGTTACCATTCAGGTCAAAGGAACACAGACCGGAGGAGTATCCTCGGCTAATGGCACATATGGTGTTTTAATACCTACTGGCTCAACCACGCTGATTTTCAGTTTTGTTGGATATCAGACACAGGAAATTGACATATCCGGACGCACCATCATTGACGTGATAATGGCCGAAGAGGTACTGGCCCTTGAAGAAGTTGTGGTAACCGGTTATTCCACAGAAAGAAAGAAGGACATTCTTGGCTCGGTATCTGTTGTAAGCACAGACGAAATGCTGAGCACGCCTTCCGGCAACGTTGGTACCCAATTGCAGGGCCGTGTCGCCGGTGTCACGATCAGCACAAGCGGTGAACCCGGAGGCGCCTCAAAAGTCCGTGTCAGAGGCTTTGGCTCTTTTTCCGGTTCGGATCCTCTGTACATTATTGACGGGGTTCCTGGCAGTATTGACAGACTTAACTCAAACGATATTCAGTCAGTTCAGGTGCTGAAAGATGCTGCTTCAGCATCTGTTTACGGGGCACGTGCTTCCAGCGGAGTTGTGATTGTAACCACAAAACAGGGCAAGGCCGGAGCCACGAAAGTTAACCTGGATTCATATTATGGAATAAACTATGTCAGTGAGAATGATTTTCCGGATCTCCTGAACACAAAGGAATATGGTGAGATGTGGTGGAAAGCCATGGAAGGAGCCGGCAGGAAGGTCGGGGATGCTAACTGGGACCATCCGCAATACGGTAACGGTGCCGAACCGGTCATCCCCGAATACATACTGGTCACTGATAAGGGAACTGCCATCGGCGGGGCAGCGCTTGAACGTTTAAGAATTTCAAACCCCACTCTTTTTAATTTTTATACGGATCCGGCCAATTATGACCTTGCCACCCACCAGATAGTCAAATCAGGAGATACGGACTGGTTTGATGAGGTCTTTGATCCCGCTTCCATCCAGAACACAAACATGACAATTAGCGGCGGATCGGAACAGGGAACATTTATAGTGGGTCTTAATTATTTCGATGAGAAAAGCACCTCGAGCCGGTATGCTGCCTTTACAAGGTATTCCGTGCGGGCAAATTCGACCTTTACAATAAAAGATATCATAAGGGTTGGTGAAAACCTTCAGGTATCGTTGCAGGACCGAAAGGGAGGTAACAACGGCGCCGGAAATGCCTATACCCTACATTCGATCATCCCTCAATATGATATTGCGGGAGGTCCGACGGGTACCATGGCACCAGGCTGTGAAGGCGCAGGGGGCAGCAGTACCATTGCCGCAGACTGGAGAAGCCGGTTCAACGGTTCAAAGACATGGGGTATTTTCGGGAATGTTTTCGTCGAAATCAATCCAATAAAAGATCTTACTTTCAGAAGCTCCTACGGCATTGACTATTTTAATGCAACCGGAAAAACATTCTCTCAAAGAACCTATGAATCCTATCAGAATACGACGGTCAATTCGATGACCTGGGCATGGAACTGGGGGAATAGCTGGACGTGGACAAACACGGCAACCTATTCGAAAACATTGGGGAAAAACACATTTAAAGCTGTCATTGGAACTGAGGCTATCAATGAGTACAGACAGAATATGTCAGCCTCACGGCAAAACTTTGCCTTTCAAGATGATGAATATTTTCAGATTCTCAACACCGGAACGACGAACCAGACTAATGAAGGCGCATTTTCAAAAAACACGCTTTTTTCACAGTTCGGACGACTTGACTATACCTATTCCGACAAATACATGTTCAATGCAACCCTTCGCAGAGACGGTTCCTCAAAATTCGGGAAGAACAACAGATGGGGTTATTTCCCTGCCTTTGCCGCAGGCTGGCGAGTCTCTTCCGAAAACTTCATGAAAAATCTATCCTGGCTTACGGATCTGAAACTTAGGGCAAGTTACGGAATAATCGGTAATCAGACTGGATTAAATGCTGAAAATCAATATACAACATTTTCTTCCACTGATGCCGAATCATACCCGCTGGCAGGCTTAAATAATGCTTATACGATGAGTTACACTGCCAACCGTTTGGGTAACCCGGATGCCAGATGGGAAAAGGCGATCACGACAAATATTGGTCTGGATCTTTCCCTGCTTTCAGGGAAAATCATGTTCACAGGCGATTATTTCATAAAGGAAATAGAAGACCTGCTTGTTACCAACCAGGCACCCACGACAGGCCCTGCAGTGGCAAACCCGGGACCCGGGGGAATGAGCGGAGTTTATCAGCCATCGGTCAATGTCGGAAACATGATAAATAAGGGTTTGGATTTTACAGTGTCCAACCGTGGCAAGATTGTAGGCGATCTGGAATATGCAGTCAACATAAACTTCTCCACCTATAAGAATGAAGTGACCAAGGTATTGGACAACCCAAAGGCGACTCTTACGGGAGGCAGCACCAGGATGGGAAATGTAACTCTCACCAAATCCGGCCAGCCCATCTCCATGTTTTACGGTTATAAGATTGAGGGTTTTTTCAGTACCCAGGAAGAGGTTGATGCATACGCCGCCGATGGTTACACAAATACCTGGCTGCCTGCTGCAGTGGGTCGCTGGAAAATTGTGGACGCAAACGGTGACAAAATCATCAACGACAATGACAGGACTTACATTGGCTCGCCGCACCCGGACTTTCAGATGGGATTTGACCTTTCATTGAACTATAAGAATATTGATTTCAATGCATTCCTGTTCTGGAACCAGGGAGGAGACATTGCCAACACGGAGCGGTACAATGTAGATTTCAATACATTTAATCTTCAGCGTAGTCACCGGATGCTTTATGATTCATGGACTCCTGACAACACCGATGCAGCATTGCCAAAGCTCGACATTAACGACACCTATTCAAATAAATATGTAACGAGTTATTACGTGGAAGATGCTTCATATCTCCGGTTAAAAAATCTGCAGTTGGGTTACACGATACCTCAGAGTCTGGTGAATAAGGTCGGGATCCAGAATCTCAGGATTTATGCCCAGGCGCAGAACCTGCTGACATTTACCAGATTCAGCGGTATGGACCCCGGAGTCAGCATTTCAGGCAACGATCTTTCCATGGGTGTTGGTGGTGGCAGCAGTCCCGTACCGAAACAGCTTATTTTCGGGTTAAACCTGGCATTCTGATATTAGTAAGAAACCAAAAAGACTTTAGATATGAAAACAATACGAATATTATCATTCCTGATGGCCGGCCTGTTCGGAATATTCACTTCCTGCAGCGAGGATTTTCTGACAGTGCCTTCCATAGGAACTTTCAGCGAGGATATATTAGGCAATAAAGAAGGAGTAAATATGCTTCTGACCGGAGCTTACTCCGCCCTGAACGGCAACTTTGGAGGACCTCCGGGTGGCCTGATGGGTCTGGGTCCTCAGGATGCCGTTTTCGGATCCATTCATGGGGGTGAAGCTTTTAAAGGATCATCAGCAGGTGACCTTCCCATGCTTCTTGAGATATCCTCCTTTCACATCACCACGGGAAACGGCGATGTGCTTGCTTACTGGAGCAACTACTGGGATGCCATCAACCGTTGCAACCTGGTTTTGCAGGTCATGGCAAATGTAACTGACATGACAGCTGCCGAAAAAACACAGATAGAAGCGGAGGTAAGGTTCCTGAGAGGACATTTTCATTTTTACCTTAAACGTGCTTTCAAGAATATTCCCTTCATCGATGAAAGCTATGTCAGTGATTTCCGGGCTTCAAACTTTGATGAAAGCGGAAATTATGTGGATGCATGGCCCCGGATACTGGCCGACTTCGATTTCGCAAGAAAAAACCTGCCTCAAACCCAAACCTTGCTGGGCAAACCAAACAAATGGGCTGCCGAGGCATACTATGCTAAAGTCCTCATATACATGGGCAATGAAGGTTCTGACACGTATGCGGAAGCTCTATCAGTGATCAATGATGTCATTGCCAATGGAGTGACATCCAAAGGTGACAAGTATGCGCTTAATGCAAGGTACCATGACAATTTCAAAGCCAGTACCGAAAATGGTCCCGAATCTGTTTTTGCCGTTCAGCACTCCTCTGTTGACGGAACCGCCGGCTCCGGTTTCTCTGCCGGACCCAACGGCAATCAGGTCAGTACCCCCTGGGGTGTGAATGGCGTACAAACAGCGCCCGGATGGGGAAGGGGCTGGGGTTTCTTCCAGCCGACACCCTGGTATGCCGATCATTTCCGTGTTGATGCCAACGGGTTGCCGCTTCTTGATATGTACGACAACATAGGAACCCGCCTGAAAGACGACATGGGTCTGGCAAGCACCGATCCGTTCACAGTTGACACCGCTGCAGTTGACCCACGTATTGACTGGACAATCACAAGGCGGGGTATACCCTGCCTTGATTATGGCATTGCCCCGGGTGCTGCCTGGATCCGGCAGCAGATTCACGGAGGACCGTATATTTCGAAAAAATACTTTGTTTACAATTCCGAAAAAGGAATATATGAAAACGCATCCGGTTTGCTCAGAAACTCCATAAACGTTGATGTGATCCGTTTTGCAGATGTGTTGTTATTCGCTGCCGAACTGGAAGCCAGGATTGGCAGCCTGGATAAGGCCAGGGATTATGTCAACCTGGTACGGAACAGGATGCGTCAGAATTCCGGCGATCCTGAAAACTGGGTGAAACTGGCGGATGGCGTTACCAATGCGGCGAATTACAAAATTGGCTTATATCCCAACGATGGTTCATCCTCCGATGCGTTCACCAGTCGGGATAGGGCGCTTGAAGCCATCCTGTTTGAACGCACACTCGAATTGGGTACAGAAGGTTCACGTTTCTGGGATGTGGTGCGTTTCGGAAAAGGAGAAGAGATTTTCAGTTCCTTTATTGAAAGCGAAAAAGACCGCTTTGATTATCTCGAGGGCCAGGAATTCACCGCTGTGCCTGACAGTTATCTGCCGATACCGAGGGATGCCATCGACCTGAGTCTTAAGAATGGGAAGGCCACTTTGAAACAAAACCCCGGCTATTAGTCTGGTTCTTTAATACTATATTTCAGGGCTATGCATACCATTGCATAGCCCTTAATGAATTTAAAGAATATTGTTCCTTTCATCCAGATACCAGGTTATTTGATTAACTTTATTGGGTTTAAAGGGGACCTTGAAACCCTGATGATCAAACCACAACTATCATAACCAATTCCTATAATCTATGAATGCTAAAAAAGTAAAAAAAGGCATGAGCCGCAGGAACTTTATTGCGGCTACGGCCACAGCCGGAGCTGCTTTCACGATCGTGCCGAAACGGGTGCTGGGCTTCGGCCAGCCTGCTCCCAGCGACAGGATTGTCATGGCGCACATCGGCTGCGGAACCCAGGGGCACAATGAGCTGGGTGCCCTGCTGAACTCACCGGACCTTCAGTTTGTGGCTGTATGCGACCCTGAAACCGACGGACGCAATTACATCGACTTCGGCATGGGAACTGCGGGAGGAGCAGCACCCACCCGTGTCATCAATGCCATCCGCGCCATCGTCGGAAACGACAACTGGAGGGCGGGCATAAGCTACATTCCCGGCGGCCGCATGGTAATGAAGGAGGTCATCGAAGCCTATTATGCAAGGACCGTGGGCCAGGGAAAATACAAGGGGGTCACGGCATACGAGGACTTCCGCGAACTGCTCGACAAGGAGGATATCGATGCTGTAAAGATCATGACGCCCGACCACCTGCATGCCACCATCGCCGTGGCTGCCATGAAAAAAGGCAAACATGTCATCGTTCACAAGCCGCTGGCCAACCGGATGACGGAATCCAACCTGGTCATCGCCACCGCAGAGAAGATGA
>JAXDCR010000219.1:0-3887 GCA_034677845.1 Bacteroidales bacterium
ACCAGCCTGTTGATTTGCGGCACGTCTGTGCCGCTTCCGGCTGCGATGCGTCTGCGCCGCGATCCGTTGAGTATCTCAGGATGCTGTCTTTCGGCAGGAGTCATGGAATGGATAATAGCTTCCACGCTCCTGAAGGCGTTGTCATTTAAATCCATATCGCGCACCGCCCTGGCCATTCCCGGTATCATCCCTGCCAGCTCCTGTATGTTGCCCATCTTCTTGATCTGCTGCAGCTGGCTGAGAAAGTCGTCGAAGGTGAACTGGTCCCTTGCGATTTTCTTCTGCAACCGCCTTGCCTCATCGACGTCATATTGTTCCTGTGCCTTCTCGACAAGGGTGACAATGTCACCCATGCCCAGTATGCGGTCCGCCATGCGCTCGGGGTGGAACAGTTCAAGTGATTCAAGCTTTTCACCCGTGCTTATGAATTTGATGGGCTTGTCCACCACAGACCGTATTGACAGGGCAGCTCCGCCCCTTGTGTCACCGTCAAGCTTGGTGAGCACCACTCCGTCGAAGTTGAGGCGCTCATTGAACTCCCTGGCGGTGTTCACCGCATCCTGTCCCGTCATTGCGTCAACCACGAAAAGGATTTCCTGGGGCTGCACATTTTTTTTGATCGACGCTATCTCGTCCATCATCTGCTGGTCCACCGCCAGCCGTCCCGCCGTGTCAATGATGACAAGGTCATGGCCTTTGTTCTTTGCCTCGCGGATGGCCTGCTGTGAGATGGCAACGGGATTCCTGCCGCCTTCTTCGCTGTATACGGGCACTCCGGCCTGCTGTCCCAGCACCTTCAGCTGTTCGATGGCCGCCGGCCTGTACACGTCACCAGCCACCAGCAGGGGGTTCTTTCCTCTCCTCTGCCGCAGGTGAAGGGCCAGCTTGGCCGAGAATGTTGTCTTGCCGCTTCCCTGCAGTCCCGCCACCAGTATGACGCACGGGTTCCCCTTAATGTTGATGTCAACATGACGGCCGCCCATCAGCACGGCCAGCTCATCATGAACGATCTTGACCATCATCTGGCCAGGCTTGACGGAGGTGGTGATTTTCTGACCCAACGCCTTTTGCTTCACGCTGTCGGTAAAGCTTTTCGCGATGCGGTAATGCACGTCGGCGTCCAGCAGGGCACGGCGCACTTCCTTCATGGTTTCGGCCACGTTGATCTCAGTGATCCTGCCTTCTCCCTTGAGTATCCTGAACGACCTTTCCAGCCGTTCCGTCAGGTTGTCAAACATATGTTTTCAATTCGTTTGTTTTCAATTCGTTAATCAGCTATTCCAATCGTTTATTGACCAATTAATCATTTGCCGTTGACTATCACATCCTGTCGGGCATTTCGATGCCCAGCAGGTTCATGGCGTCCTTCACCACCCTGCCTACCGTTGAGGACATGACAAGGCGCAGGCTGCGGATATCCTTGTTCTCCTCCCTTAGGATGGAGTGGTCATGGTAGAACTGGTTGTACTCCTTAACAAGCTGGTAGCTGTAATTAGCCAGCAGCGAGGGGTTGCAGGTGTCTGCCGCATCCCGGAGCACGGCCGGGAAGTCAAGGATCAGCTTGATGATCTCCCGTTCCTTGCCGTTCAGCGGCGCCCTGTCAGGCACCTCCCGGGGCACCGTGATGCCAAGCTCCTCGGCTTTGCGGAACACCGACCGTATCCGGGCATGGGTGTACTGGATGAAAGTTCCTGTGTTACCGTCAAAATCTATTGATTCGGAAGGATTGAAGGTCATGTTCTTCACGGGGTCAACTTTCAGTATGTAATATTTCAGCGCCCCCAGACCTATCACCCTGTAGATGTCTTCCTTTTCCGTTTCATCAAGACCCTCCAGCTTGCCAAGTTCAAGTGACATGGTGCGTGCGGTCTCCGTCATCTCATCCATGAGGTCATCGGCATCCACCACCGTGCCTTCGCGCGACTTCATCCTTCCTTCCGGCAGTTCGACCATGCCGTAGGACAGGTGGTGCAGCGATGCCGCCCACGGAAAGCCGAGCCTGCCGAGTACCAGCGCCAGTACCCTGAAATGGTAGTTCTGTTCGTTGCCCACCACATAGATCATGCGTGAAGGGTGAAAACGGCGGTGCCTGAGCATGGCCGTCCCTATGTCCTGGGTGATGTACACCGAGGTGCCATCGGAGCGCAGCAGCACCTTTTCATCCAGTCCCTCTTCTCTCAGGTCAACCCATACGGAGCCGTCATCGTGCCTTTTGAAGACCCCTTTGGCAAGACCCTCCATCACCGCGTCCCTGCCGTGCAGGTAGGTGTCGGATTCATAGTAGACAATGTCGAAGTCCACTCCCAGTCTCCGGTAGGTCTCGTCAAAACCTTCGTACACCCATCCGTTCATCATTTTCCACAGGGCGATGACCTCCGTGTCCCCTGCTTCCCACCTGCGGAGCAGCTCCTGTGCCTCAAGCATCAGGGGGGCGTTTTTTTCAGCCTCCTCCTGCCGCTGCCCGGCCTGCACCAGTTGCTCCACCTGTTGCCTGTATTCCCGCTCGAAACGCACGTAGTAGTCCCCCACCAGGTGGTCTCCCTTTTTACCCGAGGATGAGGGCGTTTCGCCGTTGCCCCACCGCTGCCAGGCAAGCATGGATTTACAGATATGTATACCCCTGTCGTTCACAAGGTTGGTCTTTACTACTCTTATTCCGTTGGCCATCAATATATTGCTTATCGCATACCCAAGCAGGTTATTGCGTATGTGACCCAGATGCAGCGGTTTGTTTGTGTTGGGCGACGAGTATTCGACAAGGCACGGATCGCTCCCTGTTTCAGGGTGTCTGTGGCCGAAGTCGTGGTCTGTTGCCGCTGCATTCAGCATCCTGACATAGTAAGCATCGTGGATGACCATGTTGAGAAAACCCTTGATCACGTTGTATGCGGTGATTTCAGGATGGCGTTCCGCGATCCATCTGCCAACGGCATCGGCTGTCTGTTCCGGCGGGCGGTGCGACAGGCGCAGCAGCGGAAAGACGACAAGGGTGATGTCGCCTTCAAATTCACGTTTGGTCTTCTGCAGCTGGATCATCCCGCTTTCGCATTCGGCTCCCCACAGCTCGCGGACACAGGCGGCAACGGAGCGAAACAGCAGTTCCTCAATAGTCAGCATAGTTCAATTTTGAAGGCATAAAGATAAAAGCATTTTTGTTAACTTTAAATCGGTAAACCTTTTGCAATGGAAACAAAGGAAAAAGTGCTGGATGCCATGAAGCAGGCCGGCAAGCCGCTTCGCACGGGAGAGATAGCCGTAATGGCAGGTGCTGATAAAAAGGAAGTCGAGAAAATAATAAAAAGCCTGAGCAGGGAAGACAAAGTATTTTCACCTGTCAGGTGCATGTGGCAGGCACGGTGACCTGGCGGGCACAGGATGACAGGGAAGCCGTCCCCCTGCGCAAAGCCGCCTCAAGGAATCAGCCGGACGGTTCCGTATGATAGGTTCACATTCACCTGCGGGGTGGGATTGCTGTCGGATCCTATTGTTCCATTGACCTTAAGCTCGTTGTTCTCGCTGAACCGGTTGACCCTGGCGCGTCCCTCGGGGTACTCGATGTTCCCGTATCTGGCGTAGCCATCCAGCCTGTAGGTGGCCTCAGGGGCCACGTTCAGCCGGTAGTTGCCGTAACTGCTGTTTATTCGTATGCTTTCGAACCCGGCCGGTATGCTGCCCACGTTCACATCCGTGTATTTTGACTCCACCTGCAGTTTGTTGCCCAGCCGTTCGACCTTTATATTTGAATAGGCCGTGGTGAGCACAAGGTTGTTCAGGGGTCCCGTCTCATACGTGTCATACTTGGAGTCGCCGACAAGCGAGGTGCCCCTTGTGATGTAAACCTTTGAATATTTGCTTACGACGACCAGCGCTTTGCTGTCTGTTATGTT
>JAXDCR010000220.1:0-18477 GCA_034677845.1 Bacteroidales bacterium
GGGTTGCCGCCGGGGCCCATTTCACTGGCTGCCATTGATGCCATTGATGCGGTACTGGATTATGAACGGCATGATTACATTTATTTTTGCGCCAGGGATGATTTTTCGGGATATCATGTGTTTGCCAGAACACTCGATCAGCATAACAAAAATGCACGTTTGTATCAGAAAGCGCTTAATCAACGTAATATTTTGCGATAATCATCTAATTTTTCTGACTGAATTAAAATTTAACCGTAATTTAATCGGGATGTTTTCATTTTAAGTACCTGTTCTCTATGGAAAAAATCAAATTTGGCAGCGATGGCTGGAAGGCAATTATTGCCAAAGACTTCACCCTCGATAATGTGGCAAAGATTTCCCTCGCCACTGCTCTCTGGCTTAACCGTAAATACAGGAACCCGTCCGTCGTTATTGGATACGATTGCCGTTTCAACGGTGAAATGTTCCAGGAGGCTACGGCAAAGATTATGGCCTCGAAAGGCATACGGGTATATATTGCCGAACGTTATGTGACCACCCCTATGGTTTCATTGGGTATTATTAAGCTTCAGGCTCAGTGTGGCATCATTCTCACTGCCAGCCATTATCCGGCCGAATATAACGGGTATAAACTGAGGGGCGACCATGGAGGGCCCATGTCTGAAAAAGACCTCAAGGACATTGAAAATCTTGTCAGCAATGAGCTTGAGATCGACATCGAATTGCTGAACTGGAACTACCTTCTTGAACAGGGAACCATTCAGTATATTGATATTGAGAATATATACATAAAAGAGGTACATGACAATTTCAATCTTGAAGCCATCCAAAACTCCAACCTGAAATTCGCCTTTGATGCCATGTACGGAAGCAGTCAGCATGTCATGCGGAAGCTCCTGCCCGAGGTCAGGTTAATGCATGGAGAGGTCAATCCTTCTTTCAATGGCATACCTCCCGAGCCCATTCGCAAGAACCTGCATGAACTGGCTGAACTGGTCTGGAAAACCAAGACAATCGATTGCAGCCTGGCCGTTGACGGGGACGGGGATCGCGTTGCTTTGTTTGACAGGGAATGCCGTTTCATGGATGCCAACCTGATCATCCTTCTGCTAATCCATTACCTGGCCGGGTACCGCCAGCAGAAGGGAAAGGTCATTGTAAGCTTTCCGACCACAGGCAAGGTTGAGTGTCTCTGCAAGCAGTACGGCCTTGAGGTGTTGCGTACCAGGGTGGGCTTTTCCTATTCCTCACGGATTATGACCGAACAGGATATCCTGCTGGCAGGGGAGGAATCGGGTGGAATAGCCGTCGGGGGACACATTCCGGATCAGGACGGCATCTGGGCGGGACTGAAAATCTGGCAATGGATGGCTGAATGCCGGAAGCCGCTGCATGAACTATACAACGAGGTGATCAGCATAACGGGTCCTTTCAGTGTGGAGAAGGCAAACCTTGAGATGAACCGCAATCAGCGTAACAAAGTCATTGAAATGTGCACCAATGGTTCATTCTCAGATTTCGGCAGGTTTCATATAAACAGGTATGAGATATTTGACGGCTGCAAGTTCTTTTTTGACGGCAATGCCTGGCTGCTCATCAGGTCATCCTCCACCGAACCGGTCATTCGGCTGTACGCGGAGGCGGAAACGCAGGAACTTGCCCAGGAAATCATCTATTCAGGAATCAAGAAAATTGTCGAAACCTGATGAATCATACGATGTTCACCTCAGGTTCAAGGGTAACACCGAATTGTTTCATGACGTCAAGCTGAATATTCCTGGCCAGCGTCAGGATTTCATCGCCCGATGCTCCGCCGTAGTTGACAATTACAAGTGGTTGGTTTTCATAGGTTCCCGAATGCATGAACCGCTTTCCCTTCCACCCGCACTTTTCAATCAGCCATGCCGCGGATAGT
This sequence comes from Bacteroidales bacterium, assembly GCA_034677845.1. GTDB lineage: Bacteria > Bacteroidota > Bacteroidia > Bacteroidales > UBA10428 > UBA5072. Next base: position 1,898 of record JAXDCR010000220.1, read on the forward strand.
TTGACCAGCTTCCCCTGTGTCGGATATTTGGGCATTTCAGGATACTGACGCTGTAACGCCAGGGCTTTTTCTTCCTCGACAAGGGGATTTTTAAAGAAGCTGCCGGCATTGGCAAGCACTGCCGGATCAGGCAGTTTTCTCTTCCTGATGGCGATGACGGCTTTGCGGATGTTAATCAGACTGATGTCAGGAAAAAGATCGAGCTCCTTTCTAAGTTCCGCGAATGACAGGTTGAACCGGGGATGGTTATTAAGCCTGAAAGTGATGTGTGTTATGACCAGCCTGCCTTTCATTTTGGTTCTGAAGATGCTGCTGCGATATCCAAAATGGCACGACTTGTTCGAATAGGTTACTTCTTTCCCGGTTTTCAGGTCCACCGTATCTACTGATACAATTGTATCACTTACCTCGCTCCCATAGGCACCTATGTTCTGAACAGGGCAGGCTCCGACGCTACCGGGAATAAAAGAAAGGTTTTCAACACCTCCCAGGTTGTTGCCGATGCACCAGGCAACAAAATCATCCCAGTTCTCGCCCGCCCCTGCCCTGACGATTGTTTTGTCACCTGCCACCTCCAGCTTTTCAATCCCCGGAATAAGGGGACGTATAACCCATCCATCCAAATCGGAAGTGAACAGAAGGTTACTTCCTTTTCCAATAACGATGGCCTTTTGTGCGTGCAAATGACCGGCAAGCACAAAGTCACGCATCTCCTCCCCGGAGGTTATTTCGGCCATGCGGCGAGCCTTTACATTCATGCGGAATGTGTTTAACCCCGCCAGCGGATGATTTTCCCTGATGACCAACATGCAAAGGGTTTGGGGAACAAATATACTATTAATGTCCGCTGCCACCAAAGCCCTTATGCAAAGAATGGTTACCTTAGCAATTTGGCTTTTGTACAGGATGCAGATCATACTTTGCGTCACAAATGATATAAGCACGGATCAACGGGTATGCCGCGCCGCAGCATCCCTCCTGAAGCTGAATGCCGTGGTCAGAGTGATCGGCAGAAAGTGCGGAAGGGCCTTGCCTGATGTTTTTTTCCCTTTCCGGGTGCACCGGATGGCACTGCTTTTTAAAAAGGGACCCCTTTTTTATGCTGAGTTCAACCTGAGGCTTTTCCTGCACCTTATCAGCTCAAAAGCTGACCTGATTGTGGCCAATGACCTGGATACGCTGTTGGGGGCATATCTTGCCTCACGAATAAAAGGGAAGACGATGGTATACGACTGCCACGAGTTATTCACAGAAGTTCCCGAACTCATTGGCAGGAAGAACGTTAAACGCATCTGGGAGTTGGTGGAATCATGGATCCTGCCCAGGTTGCATTTTGCCTGTACGGTAAGCATCTCCCTTTCAGCCTGGTACAAAGACAGGTACGGGATCAGCATGACAGTCATCAGGAACCTTCCCCTGCGTGATATAAAAGCTGACCGTCAGGCTCCTAACCTGAGGTCAGGCAGTGAGAACATAATTCTTTACCAGGGATCGCTCAACGTGGGGAGAGGCCTTGAAAAGGCGATCCTTGCAATGAAATATGTACCGCATGCCAGGCTTGTCATTATCGGCAGCGGTGATATTGAAACGCAACTGCATGAACTTGTCCGCATAAACCGTCTGGCTGACAGGGTCACTTTTCTGGGGAGGCTGCCACAGCAAGATCTGGCAGGTTATACCCTTCAGGCCGATCTCGGCATTTCGCTTGAAGAAGCCATGGGTTTAAGTTATTACTATGCGCTTCCCAACAAACTTTTCGATTATATACAGGCGGGAGTGCCGGTTCTCGCGTCAGACCTGTCTGAAATGGCTGCCATTGTAAGACGTTTCGGCGTTGGCAGGGTCTGCCGTGCGGATCATCCTGTCAAACTGGCCATACAATTCAGCTCCATGCTGGAGGATAAAGAACAAAGGGCGGTGTGGAAAGCGAACCTTGAAAAGGCGTCGCGCGAGCTGTGCTGGGAAAAAGAGGAAGAAATTCTGCTTGATCTGTACAGAAAGGCAATTAATTCAAAATAAAAACTATACAAGATACCCTCTGCAGTCCCGCCGGCATAAAACCCTGTCTGTCCGTTTTTTTCCCTTACGATTTACCGTTGTGGCCTTCTCCGGAAGCCCTGACATTAAATGGGGGCAATCAGCGGAGGGGACTTTCATCCAGTCTGTCGGCAAGAGCATAGTACAACCTCCTTGGAAGCAGCGGAACGATTTTGACGGCCAGTTTGTTCCTCATTCCGGGCACGCATATGAGGCTTTTCTTTTCGAGTCCCCTTAAAGACTGTCTGACCACATCATCGGGTTTCAGCCAGTTAAAAACAAAGCTTTTTTTCGGCCTAACCGAAAATCCCGGACGGTCATGAAAATCGGTATGTGTCAGTCCCGGGCAGAGACACTTAACCCTTATGCCATGCTTTTTTACCTCAAGTTGAAGCGATTCACTGAAATTCAACATGAATGATTTCGTGCCTGAATAAAGCGTATTGATCTTTGTCGGGAAAAATGCGGCAAGCGACGACACGTTGATTATGATACCGCGGTTGCGGCTTATCATGGAGGGCAGAAGGGCATGAATGATCATCAGTGGTGCCAGCACGTGTACGTTGACCATATTAAGCTGGTGGTTCAGATCATCCAGGTGAAAAATGGCACCCAGTCCGTACCCTGCATTATTTACAATCACTTCAATGTTGCCGATGGAGGTGACTGCGTCAATGAGCCTCCTCACTTCATCCTTGTGGCTGAAATCGGCAATGATTACCTGCACGGAAACCTGAAACTCCCTTCTGAGGTCGTCAGCAACTGCGTGCAGCAGTTCCTGCCTTCTTCCGGTTATGATCAGGTCATAATGCTGCCGGGCAAATTCACGGGCAAAGGACTTACCGATACCGCTCGTGGCACCGGTAATCAGCGCAGTCATTCTTTCCGGCCGGAGATAAGGTTTTTCGGCAAGGATATCGGGATTATTTTTTTCGAGAATTTCCATTCGCTTCAGTCTTTTATTTCTGCGTATTCCGACAAGAACTTATTTCTGTTGGGATTCTGCAGTCAAACGTTTCGCCGGTAAGCCTGCACGCTGCCATGGCACCTTCCGTTGCAGAAACAACGGCAGAACAGCCTTCCGGTCAATTGTACCCGAAAATACAAAAAACTGATGTATTCCGGCAATGTCAGATACACTAAAATGAAGGTCAGGATGCAGCTGTTCCATCGGTAAGAAGACAGCGCATGTATAAATCACCTGAAAAGGCCTCTGCCGGACATCATGCCAGGAAGAAGGATCAGTAACGGTTGTATGAACTCATCAGATCCAGGGTTTTTCTTCTTTTAATCCTGCTGCCGCTGGAAGCCGGATAGCCGACCGTAATGAGAAGTTCTGCCCTTTTATTGCCCGGAATGCCAAGCATTCTTTTGACTTTTTTTTCATCGAACCATCCCATAATGCATGTTCCTAGACCCATTTCCACTGCCTGCAGACAAAAGTGGCTCACAGCAATGCCAATGTCTATCAGGGGATACTCATGGTCTTTCATGAGCTGTCCCATGCCTGATGTGAGGTTAGCTTTCTCGCGCACGACCACCACGTGAACAGGTGCCTGGGCGGCAAAAAGGTTTACTGAAAGAACTTTGTTTCTGGCAGCTTCAGCGAGCGAGTCCCTGAGAGCCAGATCATCCACCACGATAAACTTCCACGGCTGTGCATTGCATGCCGAAGGAGCCAGCCTGGCCGCTTCGATGCACCGGTTGATGAGCTCACGGGGAACAGGACGCGGATCGTATGACCGGACACTTTCCCTTGCGTTTACCAGATCAATGAATGTCAGGAATTTTTCCATAGGCAGATGATATCCTCTGACTGCTTGTTGACGGCCAATTTAACAGCAAAGATCAAATAAATTCCTCATAATAAGAAGGCCTCCTGTTGGATTTTTATATTTTTGCTCACCGTAATCCAAAGCCTGTTCATTTGTCAGTCATAAAGAGGATATTTAAAAGGAATTCCCATAACAAAGTCTTCAGGGCTTTGGCGGGCCTGGGCAGAGCCATGAACCGGCTGTATGAGAACAGGAACCACGACATATACAGCAACGGTGAATACACGGTTCTCAGGAAGATCGCTGCCCTGAAACCATCGGTCATCATTGACGGCGGTGCCAACATTGGCAACTATTCCAGGCTGGTCCACCAGCTGTGCCCAGGATGTTTGGTTTATTCCTTTGAACCGGTAAAGGAGACATTCGGGATGCTCCTGGACAACACAAGGAACCTGCATGGTGTCATACCGGTGTGCAAGGGTCTTTACAGGGAGGATTGCACAAGGGAGATCAATGTGTTCGGAAGGCACACCCATGCTTCATTATATGACATAAAGGGTCTGCCCTATACAGTGCAGGAAAGGTCGGAAATTGAACTGGTAAGGGGCGACCGTTTTCTGGCTGACATGAAAATTGAAAGTGTTGATTTCCTGAAAATGGATCTGGAAGGAGCCGAATACGATGCCCTCGAAGGTTTTGCCGGGAGCCTTCAGAAAGGCCTCATCAAAGCGGTGCAGTTTGAGTATGGATATATCAATATTTCTACAAAAAAGCTGCTGGTGGATTTCTATGCACTTTTTGAATCATACGGATACATAGTCGGCAAGATATTTCCCAGAACGGTGGAATTCAGGGATTATGAATTCAAGTATGAGGATTTTCTGGGACCCAATTTCATTGCCGTGCATTTCAGGGAAAGGGAGCTGATCAGGATGTTGAAAGAACCCCGGAAGTTTACCCTAAAATAATATACCTGCTACCTTCATTTATACGATATTTGCATTGAGATGCGACGCTGTCATTAAAAATGAAATACATCGCTGCCATACTCTTACCTTTACTGCTTCTGGCTTTCAGCTGCGAAAACAAGGAGTCGGGGCTGGATATCCCCGAGGAACAGATTCTTGGTAAGTGGGACTGGCAATATTCGATATATTACCAGACCCAGTCAGGTGTTCCATATATTTTAAATCCGGATACACTGGGCTATTTCATCCAGCACACCTATGATGAAAACGGAGAATTCAGCATGATGCGCAATGACCAGACCATTGGCAGAGGAACCTACTGGTTTGAACGTGCCAACCCTGCGGACAGCGCGACATCCATTGACAGGCTTTTCATTCAGCAGGACAATTACATTAAATCGGTCGGCTTTGTCTTTTCTGGCGACACCCTGATTCTGGATGAAAGTGGTTCAGACGGGCCCAGGAGAATCTTCATCAAAGTCAGGTAGCCTTCGGCAACATTAATACTGCCGTCATTGCCTTCTGGTTAACGCCATTCGCCTGTACTGCGGCGGAATATCAGAGCAGGTCAATGCTTCGTTTGACAAACCGGCTGAGATCTTCACCCTTCAGCATGTTGTTTGACAGAAGGGCGATATCCACAAGCTGACCGGCAATTTTATTCCCTTTTCCGAATTTCTTCAGTATCTCATCGCGCTTTTCCTTCAGTTCCTTAATTTTGCCTTCAAGTTCCGCGATACGGTCCTTGTCAGACTGTGGTATATCCTCATCCTTTTTACCTTTGTTGTTTTTTTCTATGTCCGCCCTGGCTGTTTCAAGCGGTCTGATTTTTTCATCCATTTTTTCAAGCTCCTTGCCGCATTTTTTCTCCTTTTCCTCATGAATGCGTGAAATGAGGGGGTGGTTTGAATTGATCACCACGTTATACTGGCTGGGCAGATCCCCATAAAAGCTCATGGGTCCCCCTAATTGCGACATATCCTTCATCCGCCTCATAAACTCCATCTGGGTTATTACTACCGGTTGCGCCGTCTCTTCCAGATTCTCAAATTCGACATTGTATTTAACGCCTGTTTCCGGCAAAAGACTGCTGAATACAGGTTTCAGGTCGCCCAGCTGTGCGGCGGTATATTTTGATTCCCTGGATTCCTCTTTCTGGATAAGCTTTTCGCAAATATCGGCATCAACCCTTACAAAGTGACTGTTTTTGAATTTGGTTTCCAGGTGATTGATGTAGTGCATGTCAAGGTATCCGTCCATGATGAGCACATCATACCCTTTGTTTCTGGCAGCCTCTATGTATGCATACTGATCAACCGGATTGGTGGTGTAGAGGTATACCAGGGTTTTATGTTTATCTGTCTGATTGTCCTTTATCAGTTTCTCGTACTCGTCAAAGGTGAAATACTTGCCATCGGTGTTTTTAAAAAGAGCAAATTTTGCAGCCTGATCGTAAAACTTCTCCTCCGAGATCATGCCATATTCGATGAACAGTTTAAGGTCATCCCACTTTTTCTCAAACTGTTCACGGTCATTCTTGAAAATCTCGTGCAGCCGGTCGGCAACTTTTTTGGTGATGTGGGAGGAGATCTTCTTTACATTCGAATCGCTCTGCAGGTAGCTGCGGGAAACATTCAGCGGTATATCGGGTGAATCAATGACCCCGTGCAGAAAGGTCAGGAACTCCGGGACTATTCCCTCCACGGAATCCGTTACGAATACCTGATTGCAGTATAGCTGTATCTTGTTCTTTTGCAGTTCAAAATTGCTTTTGATTTTGGGGAAGTACAGGATACCGGTCAGGTTGAATGGATAATCCACATTCAGGTGGATGTTGAACAAAGGGGCATCTGACATCGGGTAAAGCTCCCGGTAGAAGCTCTGGTAATCCTCATCCTTGAGTTCTGCCGGTTTCCTGGTCCACAATGGCGTTGTATTGTTGATCAGTTCATCCTCATCGAGTTCGACGGATTTGCCATCCTTCCATTCCTTTTTCTTTCCAAATCCGATGGGTACAGGCAGGAAACGGCAGTATTTCTTCAATATGTCATTGATCCTTGATTCTTCAAGGAATTCTTCCGAGTCTTTTTCGATGTGAAGGATGATCTCAGTGCCTCTTTCCTTCCGGTTGCCTTCTTCCATTGTATAATCGGGACTTCCTTTGCAGGTCCAGTGCACCGAAGGAGATTCGTCGCGGTAAGATTTTGAGATGATTTCCACCTTGTCCGAAACCATAAAGGCTGAATAAAATCCCAGACCGAAATGACCTATCAGCACATTCTCCTGGTTCTTGTATTTGGCAAGGAAATCTTCGGCACTCGAAAAGGCAATCTGGTTGATATATCTGTCAACTTCTTCGGCCGTCATACCGATTCCCTGATCTGTCACGGAAAGTGTCTTTTTCTTTTTATCCACTCTGATGCGGATCGTAAGGTCACCAAGTTCGCCCTTGAAATCGCCCATATTGGACAGCGTCTTCAGTTTCTGTGTGGCATCCACAGCATTTGAGACGAGCTCTCTGAGGAAGATCTCATGATCGGAATAAAGGAACTTTTTAATTATCGGGAAGATGTTTTCTGAAGTGACATTGATTTTACCTTTGTCCATGGCCATCTGTTTTTATTGAATTTTTCTTGATGTGTCTCCGTCTTTTCAAAGTTTGTGCCAAGGCACTGACCTGTCATTCCGTCATATTCCTGATGTCAATGTCTTCCACCAGCTGCCACATACCTTTGTCAAATCTGAAGCCGTCGAGCGATCCATCCGGGCCATAGTACTGGCGGTTGTTCCTGTAAACGGAGCTTGAAGGAGACAGATGGTCAAATACTATCATATTGACAGAGGCATCCCAGCGAAGTACCATCTGTGCCCTGGCGCTGAATTCAAAAATGATTCTCGACCGGGTTTTGCCTTCGTAATAAAAAACTGGGTAGCCAAAAAGCGGTTCATTGTTGTCATTAAAGCAAAGGACATCGATTATCTTTCTGGATATGAACAGGTTGTTAGGGTCATAACCAAGCAGGATATAACAGGTTCCGTCAACCTGCTTGTTATCGATGATCTCATAGATCAGTGAACCGTACCAGCAGGAGGCGTTCGTCGGCCGGTCCGCCGGACCGTCAGTCTTCCCGCTCATGTCTGTCAGTTTGAAAACAGACACCTCTGAGCTTTTCACATCCTGATATTGAATAAAGCCATAGTACCGGTGGGTACCGTCATTGTACGGGAGATTCCATGTGAATATCCTCAGCCTGCCATCCTGTGACTGCACTTTTCCAATGTGTCTGAGAGAATCGAAAGGGTATGCAAACGAGCCAGGCATCCGCAGCAGGCTGTCAAGCATGGCCGATGCGCTTTCGCACACCAACTCCTTCTCGCTGTCATTGCGGCTCATTGAAAGGGAGATGAGCATACGATCAACTGAAAGCTCACCTTCCGAAAAGGGCTGCTGGTCCTGTGCCTGACAGACTGATGCAAATAAAAGAGAGAATGTTATCCAGGCCGAAAGCCATTTCACTGGAACAGCAATTCCGTTGAACTGTTATTTTGCGATAAGGTTTATATCTCTTAAAAGGCTATCTCTGTATGACTTTCCGATTGGGATAGCTTTCGAACCTTCGTGTGTCTTGATGATTACCGCATTGTCTTCAATAATATGAATACGGCTGGTATTGACAATAAAGGACCGGTGAACCCTTGTGAATTTACTGCTGGGAAGTTTGTTCTCAACCGCCTTCATCGTGAAGTGAATCGTGAATTTTTCATTGAAAGTGTTGAATATTACGTAATTCTCAAGGGCTTCGACCCATAGTATGTCCTCGTATTTCAAACGCACAAGGGCCGAGTTTTTCTTGATAAAGATTTCGTTTTCCTTCGAATCCACCTTGTTTTTAAAGCGTATGTTGGCTTTATTGATGGCTTTGAAAAACCGGCTGTATGCAATGGGTTTCAGTAAATAATCAGTAACGTCATAATTGAAGGCATCAAGGGCATATTTTTCCTTTGAGGATATGATTATGATTTGCGGAGGGTTTGTCAGGGTTTCCAGAAAATCAATGCCACTCATTTCAGGCATTTCAATGTCAAGGAATATAAGGTCAATATCTTCATCCCCGCCGAAGGCATTGATAGCATCAACGGCATTCTCATAGGAAGCAATCAGCCTTAACTGTTCAGTTCTTGCAATAAACTCTTCAACAATCTTTCTTGACATAAGATCGTCATCGATAATAATGCAATTCATCGGTTAGGTATTTCGTTCAGTAAAAACAATTTTAGCCAATAATTAATCAAATATATAAAAAATATTTGATTATCGCCCGAAAGGTAATTGTGATCAAAGACAACAGTCTTCAGTTATGCTATTGATTGTTAAAATATAATCTTTCGATGGCGTCGGCATTTTTAATGCTGTTTTTAATCCACTGCAGTCTGAGCTCAGCCTTTTCGTGATCATTGAGCCTCCATGGAAGGGATGAATTGCGGAGCCTTTGAACAAGGTGTGAAAGGATGATGCCGGCAGAAACCGACACGTTGAAGCTTTCAGTCATCCCAGACATCGGGATGTGGATAAAAGTGTCAGCCAGCTGAACAGCCTGCTCAGAAAGCCCTTCCTTTTCTGTTCCGAAAAGCATGGCACATTTGCCGGCATGAAGGTTAAAGTCATACAGGTCATCTCCTTTGTCTGCAGCGGAGGCGGCCACTATTCGGTAGTCCATGGCTTTTAATGATTCGATGGCTCTGACCGTGTTGTTTTCATGTTTGCCGTACCGGTAAATGCTGATCCATTTATTCGAACCCAATGCAATATCATCATTCACCCGGTACGGATTGAGGTTTTCGATAAGGTGCAGGTCCTGTATGCCAAGGCATTCACAGGAACGGATCACGGCGCTGATGTTATGGGACTGGTAAACATCCTCCAGAACCACTGTGATGTAACGGGTGCGATTTTCCAGTACCTTGTCGATCCGCTGCAGACGCCTTTCAGTAACAAACTGCCTGAAGTATTCAACTTGTTTAATCAATTTTTCATCCATCCCTGTTGCCTTTGAGGTCAAAAAAAAAGGGAGCACCCTCATGCTCCCTTTTAACCCATTAAGCAAAATTATTTTACAACACCTGCCAGATCACTGCCTGCTTTGAATTTTACCACTTTCTTGGCAGGAATCTTAATTTCTTTACCGCTCTGGGGATTTCTACCCGTCCTTGCACTTCTTTTAGCCACAGAGAATGAGCCGAAGCCTACCAGGGCAACGCGATCGCCTTTTTTCAGGGCCTGAGTGGTGGCCTTGATAAAGGCATCCAATGCTTTCTTCCCATCAGCTTTGGTTAATCCGGCGTTTGCAGCAATGGCATCGATTAATTGTGCTTTGTTCATAATAGATAATTTAAGGGTTAGTAAATTTTCTGAAAAATCATTAATTCTATACAAATATAGACTATTTCTTATGTTTAGCAAATTCAGCTTCTTTTTTTTAATGAAGAGTTTGTAACAAATTGTTAACAATTTTTCCAATGTTCACAAATAGTATAGAGTTTTTTTGAAAGTTAAGGTTTAAATAATATATTTTAAATATTTTATAATGAATTATTTAATATTTAACATTTTTTTTAAGTTTCTGAAAGGTTTTGGTGACAGGGCATTGAGAGGTTTTGCATTTTCCGGTTCGCCCAGATCCTGACTTTAATAAAAAATATATACTTTTGCCGCTCCGGGAGGAATGGCGGAGCGGTCGATCGCGGCGGTCTTGAAAACCGTTGTCCCGGGTAACTGGGACCGGGGGTTCGAATCCCTCTTCCTCCGCAAATAAATCAAATCCCCGGCCCGAAGGGTGTGGGGATTTGTTTTCATTTGGAGGGCCTTAACCTGGGATCACGCAGTACTTGCCCTTTAAAACCTCATCGCGCAGCAACAGGGATTTGCTGTATTTTCAATCCTGCAAGTTTGACAGGGAACCATACTTTTTTATTAAAATTGCCGGAATGTTTGCTATTCATTGACATGTTCATACCGGGGAATTCGTCCCTCTCAGGGTAAGCCCATGAAAAAGATAAACAAGCCTTATTCAAAGAACAGGCCGGTTTCGGTGAGACAGACAAGGAATACTTCTTCCCTGCGAAACAGAACGGATTCACCATCCGGGCATCAAACCAAAAGACCTGCACCCGTTCAGAAAAAGACAACAGTAAACAGAGCCTGGTTGTTCAGGCTGATTGCCGTGTTGCTGCCTGTTGCCGGACTTGCACTTATTGAAATCATGCTTCGTTTGACCGGTTATGGCGATAACCTGGATCTTTTCAGGGAATATGAGCAGGATAACCGTTTTCTTACCATGAATGAGGCCGTTTCAAAACGCTATTTTGCCAGTGATGATGAGGCCACTGTCGGGTTTGACGATATTTTCAAAAAGGGAAAGGCTGCAGGTACCAAACGTATATTTGTGCTGGGAGAGTCAACCACGGTCGGGTTTCCTTATACAAACAACGGGTCATTTGACCGTTGGCTGAGATACCGCCTTATGCACAGTTACCCGGATACGGATTTTGAAATCATAAACCTGGCCCTCACAGCGGTCAATTCATATACTGTATATGACTTTGCCAGGGAGATTGTCAGGTATGAACCCGATGCCGTGCTGATCTATGCCGGCCACAATGAATACTACGGCGCGCTTGGCATTGGATCGACAACCAGGATGGGAAGCTCCGTTCACCTGGTCCGTTTACAGATCACACTCAGAAGATTAAGACTCATTCAGCTGGTTTATAACACTTTGCGACGATCCGGGAAAGACAGGCTGGTGGCGGATGCCCGCCAGGACCCCGGAATGATGATCCGAATGGCAGGTGATTATTATATTTCTTATGGTACAAAAAAATATGCAAAGGGGGTCAGACAATTTGAGACCAATATGGATGATGTCTGCAGAATCCTATCCCGCAAGAATATCCCTGTTTTCATAAGCAATCTTGTCAGCAATGAAAGGGATATGAAACCATTTATCAGCGATACGACAGACAATGAAAACAATGCATCCAGGCAATTTGAGCAGGCTGAAGAAGCTTATTATTCCGGAGATTATAAGAAGGCAAAGGAACTGTATATCAAGGCAAAAGACCTTGATATGCTGCGTTTCCGCGCCCCGGAGGTATTCAATGCCATTATAAAGGAAATGTGCAGCAGATACCCCGGAATATATCTGGTGGATGCCAAAAGCCTGTTCGAGCAGCATTCACCCAGCGGCATAATTGGAAAAGAGACGATCACTGAACATATTCATCCGAACCTGTTCGGGTATGCCCTGCTTTCGCAGGCTTTCTTCAATGTGTTGCAGCAGCAGGGTTTTCTTCCCCTGGATCAGGCAGCGATGACTTTCGGGCAGCTGATGGAACAGATGCCGTTGTCGCGTTTTGATTCACTGAAAGGTGCTTATACGGTCGAACTGCTGTTAAGGAACTGGCCATTCAACCTGACGGGGAAAGGTGAGGTTCAGGTTGAGAACAGCCTCGAGGGAAAGCTGGCCTATGCTGTTGCCAATGGGGATATGCACTGGTATAATGCCCTGGCGGAACTCTCACAGCAGTATGAGGAAAGGAGCGACTGGCAGGAAGCTTTGAAAATGGCTGAACTGAGTGTGCTGGAGTTTCCCTATAATGAAAGCACATACCTTTATGCGGCAAGGACAAGCCAGTCCGCAGGTGATAAAGCAAAAGCCGCATTCTATTACACACGTGCTTTCCGACTGAAACCCGATGCAACCACTGCCCAGAATGCGATGGCATTGCAGATGCAGCTTGACCGGCCTGAACTGGCCTTGCCATTTGCAGATTACCTTGTCGAAATAAATCCTGACAATGAAGACAATCTCACCAGGCAACAGGTTATCAATGAAATGATTGCATATAAAACAGCCCTGAAAGCTGACACGGCCAACATCATGATATTGAACCTGATCTCAACCATGTACCTGCAGATGCAAAACAAGGAAATGGCCCTGAAATATATAGCAAAAGCTCTTGATGCTGATCCGGCCAGCAGGGAAAGCAGGAAAATTCTCGATCAGATTCAGCAATTGCCTGAATAACCGGTTATGAATAAAATTGCACTGGATGCATGTACATGCAGTAAATGAAAAAGTTCACTGCATTTTACATGTTTTCAGTTTCTCCATGGCACTATGCAAAAGAAGCATTTTACTCTATGAATTAGCCTCGTTACCCTATAACCTTCAGTTTCTGTTAAAATTAACGGAGAACCGGCATTGGTACACATTTTCTATGGTTTTGTATATATTTTTTGTTATTGAAGCGCATATAATAAAAATTTGTATGCATAATCAACAATCTTCTCGTCCAATTATTTAAATTCTGATAAAATGAACAAAATTCAAAAACTGTCTGGCGCGCGGAAAGCCTTTTCTGCTGCCCTGTTTCTATTGACATGCCTTGCAGGCATTGTATCTGCACAGGATGATTTTACCCCATCTGACACCACCCGACGGAATGCCATCCGGTTGTTTATTGACTGCCAGTCATGCGATATGAATTATATCCGGGAGGAGATGCCATATATCAATTATGTAAGAGATGTCAGGGAGGCACAGCTCTATCTTCTGGTCACCCGGCAATCTGCAGGCAGCGGCGGCAATGAGTTTACCCTGTTCTTTTCCGGCCAGGAACAATTTGCCGGTATGAAGGATACCCTGACGTACAGCAGCAGTCCCGACAACACGCAGGACCTGACGAGGAGGGGACTGACAAACACGATGGCAATAGGACTGATGCGCTATGTGGCCAAAACACCCATTAAAAACAACGTTGTGATCAGTTACCAGGGAGAAAGGCAGGAAGAGCCGGAGCAGGTTGCCGACAAATGGGATTATTGGGTATTTGAACTTCAGACTTCCCCTGATTTCAGCCTGGAGAAAAGCCAGGAACAATACTCATGGAGAAACAGCGTATCCATAGACAGGGTTACTCCTGAACTTAAATTTCAAAACAGCTTTGGCCAAAACTATGATAAGAATATTTATATAAGGGACATGTACGATCAGGAATCAGGCGAGATGGAGGAAATGAGAATTGAGGCCGTCAGGCGGTCATGGAATTTCAGCAACCTGACCGCAAAAAGTCTGACAGACCATTGGTCTGTTGGCGCAAAGGCTGAGGTTTCATCATCCTCATTCAGCAACCTGGATTTGCAGGTTCGCGTATCACCTGCGATAGAGTACGATATTTTTCCCTATTCCCAGTCCAACCAGAAACAACTGAGGGTATTATACGGTCTGGGTTATGTATACAATGATTATATTGACACGACAGTTTATGACAAAATGTATGAAAGGCTGTTTGAACAGACCCTTGACATTGCCCTGCAGTTTCAGCAACGATGGGGCTCTGCCAACATCTCCCTGGGCGCTTCAAGCTACCTCAATGATTTTGAGAAGAACCGGGTTGAACTGGACGGATTCATCAGAGTCAGGTTGCTGAAAGGCCTGTCATTGAACATAAATGGAAGTGTGGCCTTCATTCATAATCAGATTGAACTGGCCAAAGGCGACCGCTCCGACGAAGATGTCTATTTAAGACTAAAGGAGCTCGAAACCAATTACCGTTATGAAGGGGGGATCGGTATTACCTATACATTCGGTTCGATATATAACAACATTGTCAATCCCAGGTTCGGCAATGGAGGGGGATTCTCCGGAGGCATGGGCGGTTATGGTGGCGGCGGTTATGGCGGAGGTTACGATGATGACTGATTCCATATCTATTTAATAATTAAATAATTCTGGACAAATAACATTCAGCTGGCCGGAAAGCACCTGTAATTCTGATTGACGGAGGAACAGGTGCTTTCTGGCATAAATGGCTTGTTAAATGAATTCATATTTTTGCTGCCTTGACTTCCGGATTATTTTCTTTTTCCTGTTTTCTCACAGTAAGCCTGCTCACTCATGAGAAAATGCCTGCTTATTATTGGAACTTTACTGTGTAAGCCTGATATCTTCTTACAGATGCAGGATGTTGAATTCACAACCCTAAGCAAATGGCAACCGTCAGAATGATGACAGGACAGGATATAAGACCAGGCAAAAGAGAATTGATCAGGCAGGACCTACCTCCTGTTTAAAAACAGGTTACTGACAGGTTGGCACAACTGAATGGAAGATGTTGTGAATGACAAGGGTTATCGGAAAATAATCTGGCGAGCACGAAAAGGCATTGAACCAAATATTAATAGCTTTGTTAAGATTTAAAAACAGATAATGGAAGAACATATTGTCAGGATAATTGATGTAAATCAGGTAACCCATGACGTAAGGAGACTCAGGGTTGAAAAGCCGGCAGGGTATACGTTTATTCCCGGCCAGGCCACCGAAGTGTCCATAAACACACCTCAACTCAGGGATGAAAAAAGGCCTTTTACCTTCACAGGCCTGAACAAGGATCCTTTCCTTGAATTCATCATCAAGATATATCCGTCTCACAAGGGTGTCACCGGCGAGCTGGCCAGGCTCAAGCCAGGTGCTGAGCTGATTATCAGGGATGTATGGGGAACAATAAGCTATAAGGGACCGGGCACATTTATTGCAGGTGGGGCGGGTATCACGCCGTTTATTGCCATCCTCAGGGAATTGAGGGATAAAAAAGCATTAAGCGGCAACAGTCTGATCTTTGCCAATAAAACAAGCAAAGACATTATCCTTGAAGATGAATTGCGCGATATGCTGGGAAACCGTTTCATTAATATCCTTTCCGATGAAATGGCCCAGGGCTGTTTTCACGGACTTATCGACGGGGATTTTCTGAAAACACATATCACTGACTTTGGTAACATGTTTTATGTATGCGGTCCCTCACCCATGACGGATTCAGTCATCAGACACATGAACTCCCTGGGTGTGGCCGGGCAGTCAATTATCCTGGAACGTTGATCCGCAGGTCAGCCCTGCATCCGATTTTTTCTGTCAGAACAGACAACCAATATACCTTATGCGTTACTTTTCTTCAGTTTCATGAAGAAACTGGCTGTTTTGACATGTAAAAAATCTGAATATATTTGCATAACCGGTATTAGGCTGGATATAACCCTGGCGCTTTTTCATGCGGGTTTTCATGATTAGCCTGTCTGGTTGAAACAGGAAATATTGACAAACTAAAAGGAAAACAATCTCAATTTCAGACTTATGAAGGAGAATTTCATTGTCAAATGGATGCTGCTGCCTGCACTGGCTTCAGCACTTGCTGCATGTTCTTCCGGTTCCGGCAACTGGCCCCAGTTCAGGGGAGCGGATGGAAACATGACGGTAAAAGCAACAAATCTGCCTGAAAAATGGGGCAACGACACAAATGTAATGTGGTTATATGAAATGACCGGCTCCGGGTGGTCTTCACCGATCATCTGGGGTGACAGGGTTTATATTTCTTCGGCTTATGCGGAATATAAATCAGCACCTGCCGGCCAGGGAGAATTCCCGGGATTTGGCGGTCCTATGCCGGCGGGGGAACGAATGCCTCAGGCAGGAGCCCCGGGACAGGGTCCCGGTGGCATGCCCGGAGGGGGACAGGCACCTCCGGCCGGCTCAGACCCGATGCAGGGAGGCGGTCAGGCTCCTCCGGAAGGAGGATTCGAACCTGGTCCGGGCGGAATGACCCGGGGTGGCCAGGCTCCCCCGGCCGGTGCGGCGGGTCAGCCGGCTTTCGGAGGTGGACCGGTGCCGGGTGGTGGCTTTCCAATGCAGGAAGATACAAGCTACAGGCAGGATATTTATAGATGGGAACTGACCTGTATCGA
>JAXDCR010000221.1:0-16196 GCA_034677845.1 Bacteroidales bacterium
TTCAAATTTTTCCATGGGTGCTGAAAGACGCCATGCTTTCAACGCTGCCTGTGAATCTTCAGCCTGTTTTACCAGGGCTGCGTATTCTTCATCTGTCAGGGTATCGGCTGCATTCATCCCGCCGCCCATACCTGGCATTCCTGCCGGTGCTGCTCCTGCCGGTGCTGCTCCTGCCGGTGCTGCAGGTGCTGCGCCCTGACGTGCGCCTGCTGCCGGTGCCGCCCCTGCCGGTGCTCCGCCCGGTGCTCCGCCCTGCTGGGGAGTTGAACGCCTGGGAGCCCTGATGACTGCCGGTGCGCCACACCAGTCTTCAATGCCATTGGACATCAGCTCGATATGGCTTACCCCGGCTTCGACGCATGCCTTGAGCACATTTTCAATACCGGGATCCAGGCTGCGGAAGCTGTAGGTAATGGCTCCGATGTTCACACCTCCGAAGGTGGAATTGGGAATGCCCACACCTGTAGCCGTCGGCGTTACTTTTGTAGCACAACTTGAAGCAAATGGAACCACTGAAACTGCTGCCGCAGCTGCCGTAGTGCCTAAGAACGCACGCCTTGATACCTTGAATTTCTTTGAGTTTGTTTCTTTCATAGTTTGTACTTTTAGTTAGTGGGATCAGAATTAAAAATAATGCCCTAAAATACAATTGATAAATGAAAAATAAAACATTTGTCCTGAAAAAAAAATGCATAAAGTAATCCCGGATGGAGAATCCGGGATTATATTCAGATTATCATTGGTTTACAGGAATTTTGCATCAGGCTGCAGCATGTCCTGTCCGCACTTCCCTGTTCACATCTCTAAAAAAGCTGTAATCTAAACCAGAATTCCTCTGGCATAATTCACACATTTCCTGACTTCCCTCACCGAATCTGACCAGGCGGGAATTGTATATTCAAGTTCAATATCGCAGTATTTGGGCCATCCTTCCTCCTTGATATGCTGTTTGACGAGCAGCAGCACTTCTGCCAGTGGTGTTTCACCCTGTCCCCATACCTGGTTAGCGTTGGCAGGGGTTGTATTGGGACCTGTCTTATCCTTCAGGTGAATGCTGAAAATCCGGTCATGGTATTTTTCAATGAATTCAACGGGACTCTTACCTGTCGAACCGAAATAATGACCGCAGTCAAAATTAAGCATGTTTGCCGGTGAATATGCCAGCAGTTTGTCAACGTCAAAATCTGCCTGGGCAAACTGCATATGGTTGTGGAACACGGCATACATCCCGTTCTTTTCAGCAATGGGACCCAGTTTCTGGCAGGCACTGTCACTCAGTTCCTCGCTGACGCCCTTGGCGCCAAGTGCCTTTGCTGCCTTGAACATATAATCAATCTCTTCATCAGACAGCCTGGAGGGTTCGAATTTTACAATATGAATGCTGATACCGGCGTCATCAAAAAGCTTCTTGAGCTCCGCAAACTTTTCCATGGGTGCCGCAAGGCGCCATTCTTTCAGTCTGGCAGCAGCTTCTTCACGTTCCTTCTGCTGTGCAGCCCTTTCTTCCTCGGTCATTTGCTGCATCCCTCCGAAGCCACCCGGCATACCGCCAGGCATTCCTCCACCCTGGGGCATACCGCCGGGAGCGGCGCCACCGGGAGCACCCTGGGGCATACCGCCGGGAGCGGAGCCACCGGGAGCACCCTGGGGCATACCGCCGGGAGCGGCACCACCGGGAGCACCCTGAGGCATACCGCCGGGAGCGGCGCCACCGGGAGCACCCTGAGGCACACCGCCGGGAGCGGCACCGCCGGGAGCGGCACCGCCTGGCATGCCACCTGGCATTCCGCCGGGAGCGGCACCCATCATCATACCGCCGCCAAACATGCTGGGCTGCTCAGGAGCACCGCACCATTGTTCAATACCCTGGGACATAAGCTCCAGATTGCTGATACCTGCCTCGGTGCAGGCTTTTATAATTCCTTCCATTCCCGATTCAATGCCTCGGAAACTATAGGTGATGGTGCCAACAGGCACACCACCGAAATTTGAATTGGGAATGCCTACACCGGTTGCCATGGGTGTGATTTCGGCTGTGCACCCGGAACCTAAGGGAATCACCGCAACAGCAGCAGCAGCTGCTGCGGTCGTACCCAGGAAATTCCGCCTGGATACTCTGGTTTTGGACATGTCATCTTTCATATTGATTTCCTTCTAGTTAGTTTGTTAATGTAAAAGACCAATAGGTTAAATTATGACCTAAATGTAACAAAAATATATACTGCCGGATGATAACCCTGAATAAAAATTAATAGCCATGAAAACTGACTTATGGCTATTTTATTCAGGTATTAATTGATACAACGCTCAACGAGATGTCGTTATTTTTATTATTGGTCAGTCAAGACATTCAGGGCAGGAGTTTCTCACTGACAAACCGGCTGTCAGACAGATGCGACAAAGGGATCCACATTTTTTTCTGTTTTTTTTAATATCTTTAGTATTTTAAGACAGAAAATGATAGTTTTGCACCTTATTTTATCAGCATAAAGTCTAACTTATTAATTTATAATTTTATAGTTTAATGACAGAAAAGAGAGAAAATATGTCCCAGCCAGCAGAAGCAAAAGCTGAAGACAAAGTATTGGAGCCGGAAATGGCCTCAGAACAACCTGTTTCGGGTGATGGTGTTGAATTGCAGGAAGGCGGATCTTCAGGTACTACACCTGAACCTTCTGTGACAATTGACCCGGCTGTCGGCATTATGGAAACCCCGGAAGTTAAGCAACCGGCAGGTCTGCTTGAGTCCGATCCATTATTTGACTGGGAAAAGTACAGAGACGGTGAATACCATGAGGAGATCGACAAATCTGAAATTGAAAAGATGTATAACGATACCCTGAGCAAAGTCAGGGTCAATGAAGTTGTCGAGGGAACCGTCATCTCCATGAACAAGCGTGAAGTTGTCATCAATATAGGTTATAAATCGGAAGGGGTTGTCAGCCTTAATGAATTCAGGTATTTCCCTGACATGAAAGTCGGGGATAAGGTGGAAGTGTATATTGAAAACCAGGAAGACAAAAAAGGACAGCTCATTCTCTCTCATAAAAAGGCCCGTGCCCTGAAATCCTGGGACAGGGTAAACGAATCGCTTGAAAAGAACGAGATCATAAAGGGATATATAAAATGCCGCACCAAAGGCGGTATGATCGTGGATGTATTTGGTATTGAAGCCTTCCTCCCCGGTTCACAGATCGATGTGAAGCCCATCAGGGATTATGATGTTTATGTCGGGAAGACTATGGAATTTAAAGTGGTTAAAATCAACCATGAATTCAAAAATGTGGTGGTCTCCCATAAGGCATTGATTGAAGCTGAACTCGAACAGCAAAAGAAGGAAATCATAGCTAAACTTGAAAAAGGTCAGATACTGGAAGGTACTGTCAAAAACATTACCTCCTATGGCGTATTCATTGACCTTGGCGGTGTTGACGGCCTCATTCATATCACTGACCTGTCCTGGGGCCGCATCAATCACCCTGAGGAAATCGTGCAACTTGACCAGAAACTGCAGGTCGTTATCCTTGATTTTGATGATGAGAAGAAACGCATTGCACTGGGACTCAAACAGCTGACCCCTCATCCATGGGATTCGCTTGATCCCAATCTGAAACCCGGTGACAAAGTAAAGGGACGGGTGGTTGTCATGGCGGATTATGGCGCATTTATTGAGATCACCGCAGGGGTCGAAGGTCTTATCCATGTTTCTGAAATGTCATGGTCGCAACACCTGCGCAGTGCTCAGGAATTCCTTAAGGTGGGAGATGAGGTTGAGGCCGTTGTGCTTACGCTTGACAGGGAGGAACGTAAGATGTCGCTTGGCATGAAACAGCTGAAACCTGACCCGTGGGAAAGAATTGAAGAAAAATATCCCCTTGGAAGTAAACATACTGCAAAAGTTCGTAACTTTACAAACT
Source organism: Bacteroidales bacterium (assembly GCA_034677845.1). Lineage (GTDB taxonomy): Bacteria > Bacteroidota > Bacteroidia > Bacteroidales > UBA10428 > UBA5072. Next base: position 3,918 of record JAXDCR010000221.1, read on the forward strand.
TCGGTGTTTTTGTTGAAATTGAGGAAGGTGTGGATGGCCTGATCCATATTTCTGACCTTTCATGGACAAAGAAGATCAAACACCCTGCCGAATTCACAAACATCGGCGACAACATTGAAGTGGTGGTCCTTGAAATAGAAAAGGAAAACAGAAGGCTGAGCCTCGGACACAAGCAACTTGAAGAAAATCCATGGGATGTTTTTGAAACCATCTTCACGGTTGACTCCGTCCACGAAGGTACTGTCATCGAAACCACCGAAAAGGGCGCTGTGGTTTCATTGCCATACGGAGTGGAAGGTTTTGTCACGCCGAAGCACCTCGTCAAGGAAGACGGAAAGATGGCCAGACTTGAGGAAAAGCTTCCTTTCAAGGTGATTGAATTCTCAAAGGGTGCCAAAAAGATAATTGTCTCTCACAGCAGGGTTCATGAAGACAGCAAAAGGCAGGCAGCGGATGCTGAACATAAAACATCCGGTAATCAGGCACATAAGGGAAGTAAGAAGGTAAAGGCCAACCTTGAAAAAACAACCCTTGGCGACATCACCGAACTGGCAGCCATTAAAACCGAGATGGAAAAGAAAGAGATCCGTAAAAAGAAGGCTGACAGGAAAGATAAGGCTGCAGAACCGGAACAGGAAAAGGATACGACAGAAAAATAAATTCATAATTAAAAAAAACTTTTCAACATGGAATTCAAGATCGAAAAGCTCAAGAATTACACATTAATTCAGGTGCTGGAAGAAAAACTTGATACACATATTGCCCCTACGCTTAAGTCGGAACTCGTGCTTGTGTCGGGCAATGGAGAAAAGAATATTATCCTGGATCTCAGCAAATGCAGGTATTGCGATTCATCGGGACTGAGTGCCATCCTCGTGGCAAACCGGTTGTGCAAAAATGCAAATGGCGTCTTTGTGCTGACGGGTCTCAATGATGCGGTTGAAAGGCTGATAACCATATCACAGCTTGATACCGTTCTGAACATAGCCGCCACAATGGAAGAAGCCATAAAATACCTGTCGGGAACGGAAAAATAGCCCTTTAACGGTCAGGCAGATGTCTTTTACCCTTACTGTGCTGGGAAGCAGTTCTGCATTGCCCACTGCAAAAAGATTTCCAACCGCTCAGTTACTGAATGTAAATGAGCGGTTTTTTTTAATAGACTGCGGTGAAGGCACCCAAATCCAGCTCAGACGGTTTTCCATCAACATGTCAAGAATCCGGCATGTCATGATCAGCCATCTTCATGGGGATCACATGTTCGGGGTGCTGGGACTGTTTTCATCCTATAATCTGATGGGCAGAAAAACCGACCTGCATGTTTATGCGCACTCCGACTTCGAATTCACCCTCAGGCATTTTCTGCAGTATTTCGGAAGAGAGCTCAGTTACAGAATTGTTTTCCATCCCTTTGCAGCCAGGGAACCCACCATGATTTACTCAGATAAAAACTGCACCGTGCAGACAATCCCCCTCCGGCACAGTGTGCCTGTCGTGGGTTTTCTTTTCAGGGAAAAGGAGAAGCCGTTGAATCTGAGAAAGGAAGCCATAGAACAATACAATCTGGGCATCCGTGACATCAGAAGAATTAAAGAGGGTGAAGATCTGGTGACAGAGGACGGAAGGGTGATCCCGAATCGATTGCTGACATTGCCTCCATACAAGACAAGGTCTTATGCATTTTGCACGGATACGCTGTACTTCAGAACCCTTTCCGGCATGATAAAAAATGTCGACCTGCTCTATTACGAAGCAACTTTCAGTGATGCGGATAAAAAACTGGCCAGAACGACGGGCCATTCCACTTCTGTTCAGGCGGCACGACTGGCAAAGCAGGCAGGTGTGGGAAAGCTTTTGATGGGCCATTTCTCGACGCGCTACAAGACGACCGAACTGATTCTCTCTGAGGCACGTTCGGTTTTCCCTGAATCATACGCGGTGGAGGATGGGGATCAGCACTCAGTCAGGCTTATGCGCCAAAATGGCTGGCCCGATGACAATCCCACGGGAAGCAGCGGCGAAGGCCCTGACGGATCAATATCAGGCGCATCTTAATAAACCGACACATAACCTGATCATTTCGTGGAAGAGAAAATTATCATACTTGATTTCGGTTCACAATATACCCAGCTTATTGCAAGAAGGATAAGAGAACTGAAAGTCTATTGCGAGATCTGGCCATTCAGCAGGTCAAGACAACCGGATAAATCCATAAAAGGCTATATACTGTCCGGAAGTCCCTCTTCCGTGAACGATGTCAATGCCCCCCGCACTTCCCTGGATGATATCAAAGGGAAGGTCCCCCTTCTTGGAATCTGTTACGGTGCACAGTACCTTGCACAGCAGTACGGTGGGCAGGTGTTACCTTCAAGACACAGGGAATACGGCAGGGCGAAATTGAAGATCATCGCGGAAGATTCACCGCTGCTGGCGGGTATAAGCAATATGACCCAGGTCTGGATGTCACACGGGGATGCTATTGTTTCACTGCCTGCCGGCCACAGGGTGATCGGATGCACTGCCGACGTACCCGTCGGGGCATTCGAAACAGACAATCAAAAAACATTTGGCATTCAGTTTCATCCTGAAGTGTACCATACCCCTGAGGGCATTAACATCCTGTACAATTTTGCCGTCAGCATCTGCGGTTGCCACCAGACCTGGACCCCGGAATCCTTTGTCTGGGAAACGGAAACCCGGCTGAGGGAAACTCTTAAGGACGACAAAGTCGTGCTTGGCCTTTCTGGCGGTGTTGACTCGTCAGTTGCGGCTGTGTTGCTCAACAGGGCTATAGGTGACAACCTTAACTGTATTTTTGTTGACAACGGGCTGCTAAGAAAGGGTGAATTCAGCATGGTGCTGGAAAAGTGCAGGAAAATGGGTCTGAACGTTAAAGGTGTCGATGCGGCAGAACGCTTTCTGGGCAACCTGAAATCCGTCACAGATCCGGAAAAGAAACGGAAGAGAATCGGAAGGGACTTTATTGAGGTCTTTGAACAGGAGGCACGGAGCATCAAAGGTGTGAAATGGCTGGCGCAGGGAACAATCTACCCGGATGTCATTGAGTCGGTATCGGTCAACGGTCCCTCTGTGACCATCAAGTCGCACCACAACGTAGGGGGGTTGCCGGAAAGGATGAACCTGCGTGTGATAGAGCCACTTAGACTTCTTTTCAAGGATGAGGTCAGACGGGTGGGTCTGGCCCTGAATATAGATCCGGAAATCATAAACCGGCATCCTTTCCCGGGACCGGGACTGGCAGTGAGGATCATAGGAGAGGTGACTCCGGAAAAAGTCAGGCTGCTGCAGGAAGTGGATCACATTTTCATTGAGGGTCTGAAGGAATGGGGCCTTTACAACAGCGTGTGGCAGGCCGCTGCCATCCTGCTGCCCGTGCAGTCTGTGGGAGTTATGGGCGATGAACGTACCTATGAGAATTTAATTGCCCTCCGTGCGGTAACTTCAACCGACGGCATGACGGCGGACTGGTCCAAACTTCCGCATGATTTTCTTGCGGCAGTCTCCAACCGTATCATAAACGGCGTAAAAGGTATCAACAGGGTTGTCTATGACATATCCTCCAAACCTCCTGCCACAATAGAATGGGAATAATTGACCTCCACTTTCTTCACAGCATGCATTATAAGTCGCCTTAAATGGTTAAATTTATGCGTTCTGAAATGTTATAATCTGTCAGCATATGAAGATAAGGAAGTTAGCTGAAATACTTTATCTTTCAGCATTTTGTCTGTCACTTTGCTCCTGCGCAACGGCCCAGGTAATCTCTGAGCAGGCGTATAAATTCAGCAAGGTGCTTGAATGGATAGACAGGTATTATGTCGATTCTGTGAACGATGAACAGCTTGTCGAACAGGCCATTATCACAGTACTCGATAAACTGGACCCGCATTCATCCTACCTGACCCGTGAAGAAGTGATCCAGATGAATGAACCCCTGCAGGGAAATTTTGAGGGTGTGGGTATTTCTTTCAATATTCTGAATGATACGGTATATATAATCTCTCCTGTGGCAGGCGGACCTTCAGACCGCGCGGGCATCCAGGCAGGCGACCGCATCCTGAAGGTCGACGGGAAAAACATTGCTGGCATTCATATCAGCAGTGACGACGTTTACCAGATGCTGAGGGGGAGACGGGGCAGTCATGTGAATCTGACAATCCTGCGCAGGAATGAAAATTCCCTGCTTGAATTTGAAGTTATCAGGGACAGGATACCTATATACAGCATAGATGCGGCCTATAAGATCGCGGATGATATCGGCTATATTAAAATCAACCGTTTTGCGCTTACCACAATGGACGAATATGACCAGGCCATGAAAAAACTATTGGAGCAGCGAATAAGCAACCTCATCATCGACCTTACCGATAACGGCGGCGGATACCTTGAGGTCGCCATCCGCCTGGCTGACCAGTTTCTGGACGCGGATAAGCTGATCCTTTATACTGAAGGCCTGAACAATCCAAGAAAGGAGTATTATGCCACCAGAGACGGTAATTTTGAGAAGGGAAACGTCGTGATCCTGATCAATGAAAGTTCGGCCTCTGCCAGTGAAATCGTAGCCGGCGCCATCCAGGACTGGGACAGGGGAATTATTGTGGGAAGAAGATCGTTCGGAAAGGGACTTGTGCAAAGACCCCTGCTGCTTCCTGACCAATCCATGATACGGCTGACGATAGCCAAGTATTATACCCCCACAGGAAGGCTGATACAAAAGCCATATGACATGAACCGTGACGATTACAACCTCGAGCTGGTGCGCAGGTACAGCAATGGTGAAATGGTCAGCGAAGAAAACATTCACCAGCCAGACTCACTTAAATATTACACCCTCAAAAATACACGTGTGGTATACGGTGGCGGTGGTATCATGCCTGATTATTTTGTGTCAATAGACACAAGTTATTATTCTGATTACTACAGGCAGCTGGTGAACACGGGAACTATACAGCAATTTGTGCTCGAATACGTTGACCGTGAAAGGGTCAATCTGCTCCGAGCATATCCTGATGTGGAGACATTCAAACGAAATTTTTCGGTTGGAGAACCAATGCTCAGGTTGCTTGCTGATTACGCTGCCAGTGAAGGAATAAACCCTGACGGCAATAATCCCGGCCGCTCCTCCGAAAGAATTGCCCTTCTGGTAAAGGCTTATCTGGCGAGGGACCTGTGGACGACTGAAGCTTATTACCAGGTTTTCAACGATGCCGACCCGAATGTGGAGACTGCCGTCATGATACTGAAAAACTGGAACCAGTACGAGGCAAATCTGTTAAAGAGGCAGTAAGAACCCCCTGTACTGGCTTGTCACCTGATACCCTTTAGAGGCAACGCATGACTTTGCGATGGATCTGATTTCCTTGTCACTCCAATGGTTACGGCTGCACTGGCTGGAAGCAGCAGGCACACTGACGGGTCTTCTGTATGTGCTTTATACGATCAGAAAGTCAAATCTTCTCTGGCTCTTCGGAGGTATTTCATCAGCACTGTATATTATCGTGTTTTACCAATCGCGAATCTATGCCTATATGATCGTTTATGCCTATTACGTAGGCATGAGCTTTTACGGATGGTATAACTGGACCCGCATCAGAAGGGTGGATGGACAGGAAGAGGCTGAACTGCAGGTCAAACGTGTTGATGCAACCGGCCTTTTTATGTATATGGCAGCTTCCTTGATAACCGGCAGCCTGTTTTATTTACTGCTGAGATTGTTCACGGATTCCGATACGGCAGTTGCGGATGCTGTTCTGTCCGCCTCCAGCATGACGGCCACCTGGATGCTTGCCCGGAAGATCCTGCAGCACTGGTTATTCTGGATTGCCATTGATATGGCGTCCCTGGGGCTCATGATTTATAAGGGCTTGTATCCCAGTGCCTTATTATTTCTAACCTATACGGTTCTGGCCATTAAAGGGTACATTGAATGGAAAAAGGAATAAGCATACCTGCAGGAAAAATGGTAAGCGTGGTGTTAACGGGACCCGAATGTACCGCCAAGACAACCCTTGCGGTTCAGCTTGCCGGCTGTTTCAAATGCAGGTATGTGACAGAATACGCCAGGGATTATATTGAAAATCTTGACCGCAGTTATACCTATGACGATGTCTGTCATATTGCGGAAGTTCAGCTCCGGCAATACCGGGAATTTTCAGAACGGGGCGAGGGACTTGTGTTTTTCGACACGTTCCTTGAGATAACACGGGTCTGGTTTGATGTCGTCTACAGGAAACATCCTGAATGGATTGACAGCGAACTGATGAAAAAAGAGATTGATCTGTACCTTCTCTGTGATACGGATATTCCATGGGAGGCTGACGGGGTCAGGGAAAACGGAGGGGAAGCCCGCATCCGGCTTTTTCATGAATACAGGATGCTTCTCGAACAGTATGGCTTACCATATTCGGTGATCAGCGGTCTGGGAGACATAAGGCTGCAAAATGCCGTCGCCGCGGTGGCTGACTTTCTCAGGCGTTCCGGATATTTGATGTAACAATATGCAAAACAAATCATATGACATGGTGGCCAAAACCTTTTTCGGCCTTGAGGAATGCCTGATGGAGGAACTGAAAAGTCTTGGGGCCGGAAAGGTTCAGAAACTCAACCGTGCCGTTGGTTTTTCAGGTGACAATAAACTGATGTACAGATTGAATTACTGTCTGCGGACTGCCATCAGAATTCTCAAGCAACTGGGAACCGCCAGGGTAAGTGATGACAGGGAACTCTACCGGTATTGCAGAAGCATACCATGGCAGCAATTCATGGATGTGAAAGATACCTTTGCCGTTGAAGCGGTTGTGGCTTCGGAATCCTTCACCCATTCACATTATGTCGAACAGAAAATCAAGGATGCCATCGTTGACCAGTTCCGTGAGCGTCTCGGCAAACGGCCGTCTGTCAACCTTGCATTGCCTGATTTGAGGATACATGCCCATATCAGCGGCACAAACCTCACCCTTTCGTTTGACAGCAGCGGAGACCCTCTGTACAAGAGAGGTTACCGTGAAAAGCAGGGACCGGCTCCCCTGAATGAGGTGCTGGCAGCGGGACTCATAAAACTTTCCGGATGGGACCTCAAAACTCCCTTTGTCGATGGCATGTGCGGATCAGGCACACTGCCCGTTGAGGCTGCCCTGATGGCCTTTCACATACCGCCGGGACACCTTGGCAGGTCTTATGGATTTCAGAAATGGAAAGACTATGACGAAGATCTGTTCAGGCTTGTCGTCAGCGAATCTGTTGATTCCATGAACCGGGAGCAGGCTGCAGTCAATCAATACACCATACCCATTTTGGCTTCCGATGTGGATCCTTCCGCTGTCAGGCTCGCCAGGTTGCATGCTGCCAGGGCAGGTGTTGAAAAGAAGATACGTTTCTCAAACTGCAGTTTTGATGAGCTGACCCCCCCGCCTGGTCCCGGCACACTCATCATAAACCCGCCATACGGGGAAAGGGTGAGGCAGGAAAAACTGAATGACCTGTACGCTTTGATAGGCAATAAGCTAAAAAAAGATTTCACCGGTTACCAGGGATGGATATTCAGCGGCAACACGGAAGCCATGAAACATGTGGCACTTCATCCGTCACGCAGGATCAGCCTTTACAACGGCCAGTTGCAATGCAAATTCCAGTGTTTCCGGATGTACGAGGGATCCGGAAAAAAATCAGGGTGAATCCTGAACCGCCCTCCGGAGATGTATGCGCATGTTGAATTTTACAGGGCGCGTGAAACCCTCAGGCATAAAAATTCGTTGAGGAATTGATGTTTAAATTAAAATAGTTATTTTTAAGACAAGACGAACATAAGCGATTGGAATTTGAACGCTTAATTCTTCGGCTGAGTTTTATTGCGAGATTTTTTTTTATATATTTGATGGATTTATAAAGCTTGCAGACAACAAGCAATCTATCATGAGTTTTGATATCAGGGAATACTACACGGAGGTAAGCAGGGGCGATATCGTTCTTGCCTATAAGGGAAGCATAACATCCGATCTGATCAATGATATCCTGGAGGCAGTTGAAAAAAAGCTCGAAGATGCCAGAGAAGAAAGCAAGCTCAGGAAAAAAATGTACAACATCCTTGTGGAAAGTTTACAGAACCTTTTTCATCATATAGAAGAATACCATACCGGCATTACCGAAGACCTCGACCCTAAATTCGGTGTGCTGGTGATCCAGAGGGAGAACGGCAATTACAGGGTTATCACGGGTAATTTTGTCAACAGAAGGAAAGTAAAACTCCTGAAAGAGAAAATAGACAAGATCAACTCGCTCACAAAAGATGAACTTAAGGATATGTACAAGTTCATCCTGAACCATCAGAAAGTAACACAGAAAGGAGGGGGGGGACTGGGACTGGTAGACATTGCGCGGAAATCAGGAAAGAAGCTCGAATATGATTTTCAAACCTATAATGATGATTATTCATTTTTCAGCCTGACAATAAGAGTTTGATAACTGTTATTGAAATATAAGACAATATGAACCCAATTAACCTTGAGGGTACACTGAAAACACCGGCGGTTCAGTTTGACGCCTCCACAGGGATCATGGAAATCAGAGGTAAATCCATCCCTGAAAATTCAATTGAATTTTACAAACCCCTTGTGGATTGGCTGGAAGAATATGCCAAAAATCCAAATCCAAGGACACAGGTGAATGTGCAGCTTGAATATTTCAACACAAGCTCCTCCAAGTGCATTCTGGATGTTTTCAAAAAGCTTGAGGCCATTCACAAGGCAAAGAATGAGGTGGTGATCAACTGGTACTATGAGGAAGATGACGAGGACATGCTCGAGGCCGGAGAAGACTATGAATCCATCGTCCGGGTTCCTTTCAAAATGATAGAGATCATCAACTGAAACATGATTCTGTCCGGTTGACGTAACCGCCCTCAGGCGGTTATGTTGTTTATACAAAGTACTTCCGCCGCAGGTTTTGCTGTTCACCTTCCGCACCTGGGGACAGCATCATTGGCAGATTCAATTCCGGAGAATGCCTTGTCAGGCTCTTTTTTCAACCCTTCTCGAAGCCATCTTTTCCATCCAGTCAAGGCCGTGTTTAAGTACCCTGAAGTACAAGGCAAAGTACAGTGCGATAGAAAACACCCAGATGACCACCGAGTTCACCCAGTAAGTACTGAAATACCTGCCAAATATCATTTTTCGCGGAGCATAGAAATGAGCCTTGATGAACGGATGCTGCGGATCATTGTAAATAGGATCGATTTTCTGGTATAACCTGCCCTTGTATTCGAGTATCCGTACAAACTCATTTGTGTTTTCAACAAATTCCGCGAGTTCCTCATTGTGATACCTTCTTTTAAAATCGAGAAAGGCCTCGTCTGAACCTGCAGATAATTGTAGATCTCTGATCATCATATCCTTTCTGTCATTGGCATTGTTGTATATCTTTATATAAATCCGGTTTACCGTGTGCAGGAACTCTCTTGTCTTTTCCAGTACATTTATGCTGACCCGGTCACCGGTCAGGCTGTCGAGATAGGGAAACTCAAGCTGTTGAACATTTTCAATGCGGATTGACTTCAGCACAGGCATTTCTCTTGCAATTTCGTTCCGAAGGAGCTTCAGGGAGCTTACTTTTTTTTCATCAACGGAAGAATCATTTAAATGGTCATCCAGATAATCAAGCTTGTTTTCCAGACTTTTAATCCAGTAATTCTTCTTGTATTCGGCAATGCTCATTGCCTTGTTTACGCTGTAAAACTTCTCGTCATATGCATTGTGCATGAACTGCTCAACAGCCAGTGCCTCGTATCCCCAGCGTGCCGTCATCAGTTCACCGTAGATGGGTCTGGTGCTTGGTGAGGAAATGCGCGGATTAAGTTTCTCGTATTTGACAATGACACCGCTAAGGATGATTTGCGGGATGACCAGAAATGGGATCAGGATATAGATGGTGACTACCGTCTTGAAACTGTCTGATATGAGCAAACCCATCATATTGGCTGACACCCAGGCGCTGAACAGGATGAACCAGTATTGGATGAACATCCCCCTGATCTCCATGATGCTGTTACCGACAAGAACAAAAGAGAACGACTGTATAATGGAAATGATAAGCATGACGCCGACCTTTGAAAGCAGGTAGCCTGACCAGCTGAGGTTCAGAAATGCCTCTCGCTTAAGCATCTTTCTGTCTTTTATTATCTCCTCGGCACTTACGGTAAGTCCCATGAACACGGCCACAATGACAGACATGAAAAGGTAGACGGGCAGGTTGCTGTTTTCAGAGAAGACGTAACCCTGATAATTGGTTTCGCTGATGTTATGGTATTTTATTATATAGGCAAGGATGAAAGCCAACAGCGGGGCTTCCAGAAGAGTGATAATCAGGTACTGTACATTGGCCAGCTTGGCCATTAGATCCCTGCTGATAAAAATCCTTATCTGCTTCCACCAATCAGGGATCCTGAATGAAATGGAAGGGAGCTTTCCAGGATTGGCCACCGGCAAAGTACCGGCGTTCTTTTCAGGGTTCTCAAGATATATTCTGTTCCACTCCTCCGGAGAGACCTTGCGTGTTCTGGTCTCTCTTCCGTATTCGTCAATAACAAGTGATTCAACCATATTGAAGATCTGTTCGGGATTGACATTGCCGCAGGCGTGGCATTCACTGTCCCCCTTGTTGGCATGGTTGAATTTGGATTTGAAGTATGAAATGGCATCTACCGGATTGCCATCATAAATCAGGTAACCTCCCGTGTCCAGGAACAGGAGCCTGTCGAACATTTTAAAAATGTCTGAGGAGGGCTGATGAATGACGACGAATACGAGCTTGCCTTTTAACGTCAGGTCTTTCAGAAGGTCCATAATGTTCTCCGAATCCTTTGATGAAAGTCCCGAAGTGGGCTCGTCCAGGAACAGGACAGCAGGCTCACGGATCAGCTCAAGGGCTATATTAAGCCGTTTGCGCTGCCCTCCGCTTATCTTTTTATTCAGCGGGGTACCGACCTGGATATCCTTGATATCAAACAGCCCCAGATTTTGTAACATACTATTGACCGTTTGCTCAAGCTGGTCGCCCGTATAGTTGTCAAAACACAACCTGGCGTTGTAATGAAGGTTCTGGTAAACGGTAAGTTCCTCGATAAGAAGGTCATCCTGCGATACATGACCGATCAGGCCTTCGACCTTATCTTTTTCCGTGTGTATGTCAATGCCGTTTATCAACACCCTTCCGGTGGCAGGTCTGAGAGTGCCGTTAAGAATATTGACAAGTGTGGATTTTCCTGCACCGCTGGAACCCATGATGCCGATAAGCCTGCCTGATTCCTGCCTGAAACTCACCTCATGGAGTCCCGTTATATTGTTCACAAACTGATAACTGATCCGGTCCGCTTCAAATATGATACGCGGAAGCTCACTGTCATTCTGAAAGCAGCTGATGATATCGCTGAAATAGACTGGTTTGATAAGGTGATTCCGGATTGAGGTTCCGTTACTTAAAACATACACCTTGTCTGATTGCAGGATCTGTCCGTTCAGGTACAGTTCGCCTTCTCCCAGATAGCGGAGAAAATACATGCCGGCGGATGCCACCTGAATGACCCAGAGGCTGCCGCTCAGTGATTCATGGTAAAGATGCCTGCGTGCTGCTTTTTTTATCCTGCGCAGGCTGTCGACAAGCAGAAGCTGCCTGTCATCAGGAATATGATCCGGAGCGCTGAGGCAGAAATCCCTTATAAGCCTGTGTTCCTGGTCCGGGATGTAGAAGGATTCTGAAACCGCGGTAATGAACTCAAATTCCTGGTCGCTGAATGCAGAACCCGTGCTTGACTTGACAAATTCAAACAGCTGCACCAGTACGATTATTTTCTGTCTGTAGGTTAACTCTTTATTGATGTCATTGCAAATACGCAGTACCTTTACTGAATCGGTTCCAATTCTTTTTTCGACTCGTTCTGCCTGCAGGGCATGGTGTTGCCTGTAATAGTCGTCAAAGATCAGCAGGTATTCATGGACAAGTTCCCTGTTCAGCTGTCTGGTTAAGAATGACTGAACGACAGAGCGACGGTCTTTGTCATTTTTATCAGGGCTTGCAATAATTGCAAATAACTCCATCAAGGCTTTGAGAATCTTTTCACTCATTGCTGGTTCAGATTACTGCTGGTCTCTTTGAGCCGTTGCAATAATTTTTTTACGCATCTCAACCGGCCAAAGTTTCAATAACCGGCAGAGCCGTCAGGCAGGAAAGACAACGGGAATAAGATTGTTGCCTCAGGCGAAGCTTTTA
>JAXDCR010000222.1:0-16115 GCA_034677845.1 Bacteroidales bacterium
GCCAGCTTCCAGATATCCCCTGGTGTTGACACAGACGAATTGGAGATAAGTGACAGATACTGAAGGTTCCGGTCATAGCTCAGCTTGACGGAGCTGGCTGAATTCAGTTGCACCTTGGCAGAAAGGCGGGGTTCCAGGCCGAAGTACGACTTGATCACGTCATTTGCGGCATAGACCGTGCGGTCTGTCACGGAAGAGGTGTCGCGCGGAAGCGAAGGATCGTATGACAGAACCGTACCGGGTCCCAGGTAAGCCATGCCTGACAGCCTGAGCCCAAGGTTGAAGGTAAGATAGCTGCTGACCGTGTATTCATCGTTTATAAAAAAGGCCCCCTCCATGCCCTGCTCCGGTTCGACCACGGAGGACTGGATAAGGGATCTCAAACCAAGGGGATTTTGTTTCCCGGGCTGTATGCCGTACCGGATCAGACTGAAGCCGGCATCCAGCAAATGATGATTCAGGCCGCTGTATTTCATACGGTAGCGCAAAGCTTGGTAAGTTATGCCGGATGTAATGCGGTTCCTGTTAATTTCATCATATATGTCATCCTTTTCCACGCCGTAAGTGCTGTATGCCAAGGTAAAATAGGATGCCAGGTCGGGATTGACCGTGTATGTCCAGTTAAACGAACCCACCTTGCTGCCATAGGCATAGCGGATTTCATCGGCAAATTCAAAATCATCATAGCTTGTATAGAGGGTCAGCAAAAGCCGGTTCCTGCCAAAGTTCAGGTTCAGGGTGCCATTCAGGTCATAAAACATCGCTTTGCTGTTTTTCAGATCATAATCTTGCATCCGGCTGAGCAGCCAGTTGGAATAGCTTGTCCTTCCACCGAGGGCCAGGAAGATCTTATCGCCCACCAGGGGCAGTTCAAGCATCAGTTTGCTGTCGTAAAGTCCGATCCCCCCCTTTAAGCGCGCTTTTTCCGGAGCGGCTTCGCGTGTTCTGATATCGATCACGGACGATACCCTTTCACCGTATATAGCCGGGATATGGCCTTTGTAAAGCGTCAGCCTGTCGACCATGTCGGGACTTACCACCGAGAACAGGCCAAAGACATGCGAAGTGTTGAAAATCGGCGCCTGGTTGATAATGTAAAGATTCTGGTCTTCACCGCCGCCCCTCACGTTTATTCCGGAGCTGAATTCACCCACTGATTTGACGCCGGGCATCATTACAAGTCCCTTCAACACGTCCTTACCCCCCGAAATCACAGGAAGCTGTTTTATCATCCGGTTATCAAGCTCCAGCAGGCTCATCTGATGCCCGGTCACATTCCTGTCCACCCGCTGGCCGTATATGATCACATCCTCTATGGCTATTGACTTGTCAAAGAGCTCCACGTTAAATGCGCCGTCGCTTATCACCTTTACAGAATAGGTTGCCGATTCATAGCCGATGCATGAATAGATGAGTGTGTACAGCCCGGGGTTTACCGTAAGCCTGTAAGCCCCGTCAATCCCGCTGACAGCCCCCTGCAGCATGTTCTCAATCTGAATGGTTGCGCCAATAATAGGCTCACCTGTCTTCCCGTCTGTCACCTTTCCGGTCACGTCGGCAGTTCTCTGCTGTCCGATGCGGTCAGGATCGCCAATGACCACGGAGCTTTTCGCCGATCCGCCGTTGCCGGTATAATCTGTCAGCTGTCCCGAAGCAGCGGCGACAAGGTCCTTCGGAAGAATCACAATCTTGCTGCCGTTTACAATCCTGTAAGTGTATGGCCTGCCTTCGAGGATCCTCAGAATCATTGTCTCGGCTGACACGTTGTCAAGAGACAGGGTAAGGGTGTCGTTCCTGAACCATTCATCCTTGTAATAGAAATCCAGGGAATACATTTCCCTTATTTTTTCCAGCGCTGTGGGGAGGGGGGTGCCCACAAAGCTGCAGCTTAAGGATGCGGCAACGGTACCTTGCGCTCCAAGTCTGGCAGGCATCAAAAGGCAAATAGCCAGCATTACCGGCAGTGTTCCGTTCAGGAACCTTATAAATGAACTGTTTGAATGAAAAGGTTTATTCACCCGAACTCAACCGCTAACAAAATGAAACAGATTGCCAATCAAATAAAGTTAAAAAGTACAAATATCCTTTAATTAACAGAAGAAAAATATACAAATAAAGGGATTTTACAGACCGAAGTCAGATTTTTATCCCCGGGATGCCATATTTTATGCTTTTTCACTGGATGGCGGAGAGCCTGATATAGTCAATCATCAGTGACAGGTCGAAAAGTTGTATGCCCTTTGACACCAGGTATTTTCCGTCTTCAGACATGACCCGTGAGAACCAGCTGAAATCCATGTTTGCTGTTCTGACAGCCATGCGGTAATGCTGTATGGCTTCCTGTTTCTGTCCCCTGCACCAGTAAATATGGCCCATATTAATGTAATCATTCTTGTTGGCCCCCAGTGTGATGGATTTCTCCAGGTATTTCTGTGCCACGTCCATTTTGTTCAGCATGAAAGAGCACCATGCTATTGGTCTGTAAACCTTATGGTTATTAGGCTGCAGATATTCAACCTTAAAGTAATACTTTAGTGATTCCCCGTAGTTTTCCATTTCCAGAAAAGCCTGTCCCAGCAATGCCTGCACCTCCAGATTTTCAGGTTCCAGTTTTTCGGCTTCCCTGAAGTATTCGATCACTTTTTCATAATTGCCCTTTTTACGGTAACAGAAAGCGATCCTGTTGAGCAGCCAGAAACGGTTGTTGCCAAGAAGCTCCGCTTTGTGATAATATTCGAGAGCATGATCGTAATCCTGCTGTTTTTCATAACAATAGGCTATTTTTTCAAAAAGCTCGAAATTTTTTCTTGATTCAATAAGTTGCTTAAAAACGAGCATTGCTTCACGATAGCTGTTGCGGGCAAACATGAACTCGCCTATGTTCCTGAGGATATCGACGTCATTTATCCATATCTTGAAAAACCTACCCTCATATAAGGGTTCGGTGAGCTTGAATATATCATCAAACTCATGGCGCTGCGGATATAATTTGTAAAACCTGTAGAGGTCCTGAAAATACTGGGTGATAATCACTCCTGTACGGGCTTCTGCATTGATCAGCTCGTCATCCATGGCAAGCTCGTTCATGGCTTTCAGCTCCATGTTGAACAGTTCCATGATGCTTGATTTCTGCAGTGAAGGCATGTGCTTAAGGTTGAGGCAGAAAGAATATTTATCCGAGTCACAAAGGATGTTGCTTCTTTCAATGCCCTCAGCGAACTGATTTGTTGCCGGGCCTTCTTCCGATCCGGAGAAAAGGGCAGTCACGGCTTCGTTTTCCTTGTAAAAAGGAACGAACCAGTTGGCCGCCTCCCCGAAGAAATCAAATTGTTTCAGCATGGCAAAGGCACCCAGGAAAACATCCGCGCCTTCCAGCTGAAGGTTTGTGAACTCTTCCAGTTTGCTGTACACATCCGGCGACTCCTTGAAAAAATTTTCCCATTCCGGATTCTTGTCCTCAAGGGTTGAAGAAGAGAGAAGGTTTTCAAGATCAAGTTTTTCCTCCAGCCTTGACTTTATCTTTATCATTTCCGGGAGGATCTCTTTCTGGATCTTTCTGGTTATCTTTTCTGTATCCCTTGCCTTTATATACTGTATGATAATCTTTTCAACGGTTTTGTCTGACCGCTGCATGCCTTGCAGGGCCTTCAGCCGTTGCGGAATTTCCGGATAATAGTCTATCCTGTCATCATAATAGGAGAGCGACAGTACCAGACCCACCAGTGCCCGCTGCCAGACGGGACTTTCCATAGCCTCATAAAAGCCGAACAACAGGTCGATTTTCCGACTGTCAAAATGGCGCAGGAGTGACAGGGTCAGTGCACTGACAACCAGACTTTTATCATACCATGAGGCGGTTCCGGGCTGGCTGATCTGCCGCAGAAGGCTGATTTGGCTCTCGCTCAGCTTATCTGAGAACCAGATTACATGAAACAGGGCCGTCACATTCTTTCTGTAGGATGCGCTCCGGAAAACAGGGTTTTGCCTGATATCTCCGTCCGCGGCCACATCAGCATCATTCTCCAGTGACAGTCTTTCGGTCATCCGCAGCATGTCCGCCACTACCTGGTCCGCCTGAAGGGTGGACTGAAACTCATTGGAATAGTAGCTCAGCAGGTGATGTGAACGGATTATATCCTCCTTGATGTCATCGGCCAGGGATGTCAGTGATTTGATGAGCCTCAGGTATACCTTTTCCTTCTGCGGGTCCTCTTTCAGTTCAAATGAGTATCGCAGGATGTTCAGGTAGGTTTCCTGATGCCTGTCAAGCTGCAGCCTCAGATCCCTGTTGCGACACAGATTGCAAAGTTCTCCCAGCAGGTCAATGGCATCCTTGATGCTCCTGCCTGCAATTAAGGTAAACACCTGTCTGCACTTTGCATTCAGCTCCCGGTAGTTCATAATCAGCCTGTATGGCTCCTATTGTTCAACAACTAACATGCCAAAATCATTTCCGTCATAACAGAACTGACAACTTTTAACTGTTTATGACCCCCAGCGGTCAGATGGTTCAAAAAAGCGGTACAGGAAAAGCCCCCCCAGGAATCCCCCGATGTGTGCCCAGAAAGCAATTCCGGTGGCATGGCTCGATAGCATCAGCGAAGTGGTTCCGCTCAGCAACTGTCCAAGGAACCAGATGCCGATGTAAAAAATGGCAGGGATCGGAAACAGAAGGGGTATGATAAATATGGGAACGAAAGAGACAATGGTGCTTTTCGGAAACATCATCATATAGGCTGCCATGACGCCTGAAATGGCTCCTGATGCCCCGATTGCCGGCACCGGCGAGTTCCGGTGGAGGATGAAATGGGTCAGGCTTGCCACAACGCCGCATACCACATAAAAAAGAAAGAACCTGACCTTCCCCATCCGGTCCTCGACATTGTCGCCAAAGATAAACAGTATCCACATATTGGAGATAATGTGTCCCCATCCTCCGTGAAGGAACATGTTTGTAAAAAAGGGCCTGATGACCCCTGTCCTTAGTCCCGCCAGACTTCCGATGCCTCTCAGCCGTATCTGGTCCGGCACAAGGCCGTATTCATAAATGACAGCTTCCGACTGCCATTCATTCAATGCAAAGATTTCATAAAGGAAGATCACCAGGTTGGTGATGATCAGAAGCCAGGTCACGATAGGGTAACTTTTGGACGGAATGGTATCTCTGAGCGGTATCAAATCAGTTTTATTTTATAACTATCATCCTGCCATGAAACTTGTCATCGGTGCCGGTTATCCCTGACGCCGCGTCAAAGATATAAAAAAACCCCGGCAGCGGCAACTCGGGTGACCTGAACAGGGATCACCGCAAAGCGGCATCGCTGTCTCCTTTCCCGTCACCAGGTATATGGTTCTGTTCGGGACTGCCCAGCTGTGACAGCATCAGTCCCCCCACCACCAGAACTATTCCTGAGACCTTAAGAGTCGTAAAATTTTCATGAAGAATCCGGAAGGAAAACACTGCCGTCAGCACCGGTATCAGGTTGATGAATACGTTGCTTCTGGCCATCCCCAGGTGTTTCAGGGCATGGTTGAACAACAGGAAGGCAAGCGTAGATGCAAAAAGGCTCATTTTTATTACCGGTGCAAGGGAAACAATGCTGTGTCTAATCTTCATGAAATCGGGCAGTTCCGTGAAAAGAAACACCGGAATAAATAAGAACAATCCGATAAGATTCTGATAAGTAACCAGAGTGATAACGTTATAATGCGTCAGGAGTTTCCTGACCATTACCGAATAAAACACTGCGGCCATAACGGCAAGGGTCATCAGCAGCACACCTTTCAGCTTTCCTGAAGCCATGGCGCCATCCCCTGCAACCACCATGACCAGTCCCCCCACCGATACCACCAGCCCCGTGAAATTGATTGCCGTGAATTTCTCCCTGAAGAAATACCGGGCTGCCATGGCCGCAAACAGGGGTATTGTCGAGACGATGACTGATGCCAGCGTGGATGACACCATGCTGACCCCATAGCTTTCACCCATGAAGTAGAGGAAAGGCTGGAAAAAGGCAAGCAGGATAAACCACAGCCGGTGCGGCTTTTGCACCTTTTTCAATTTTCCGCTCAAAAAAGCCATCGTCATCAGCAACGGTACGGATATGGCAAGGCGCATCATGATCACGCTCACCGGCTTGTAATAAACATAAACCTGCTTGTACCAGACGAAACTGAAAGCCCAGCAGATCATGGCCACCAGGATGCTTATATAAATCAGGTATCTGTTGTTCATACGCTTTATTTCCTTTCTTCTCATGCTGAGCGACAATCAGCCATCTGTTCCGGACAATCGCGTGACGGCGTATTTGCTGCCTCAGGGGATTGCGGTCAGTTGTCACCCGACGGAAAATGAATCTATCTTGGCATGGTTTTTGAGCATATTCAAGGTTGGGCAGGTAATAAATATTCCATACAAATAAAGAATAAATCGATGACATGTTGATCCTGCATAATGAATTTTTCAATGATCCGTGTTGAAAAAATCATACACCCTGCCTGATTAAATGATATGGATATATTTTGATTTGATGTGAAAAATACTTAGTTTCAGACTATATATTTCAAAATAAGGATACTATCAAAAACACTTTGATTGACTGTTATGCAACAAAAGGATTATTTTATTGTTATTTTATTATAAACCGTTATTGATTTAAAACAAAAGGAAAACATGAGGCAGTTAAAGATCACAAAATCCATCACCAACAGAAACAGCGACTCTCTTGAAAAATACCTTCACGATATTGGCAAGGAAGAATTGATTTCGCCTGAAGAAGAAGTTGAGCTGGCGAAAAGGATCAAACAGGGCGATCAGGATGCACTTGAAAAACTGACCAAAGCCAACCTTCGTTTTGTTGTTTCTGTGGCCAAACAATATCAGCACCAGGGTTTAAGCCTTCCTGACCTGATCAATGAAGGTAACCTTGGCCTGATCAAGGCTGCCAAGAAATTTGATGAAACTAAGGGATTTAAATTCATTTCCTATGCGGTGTGGTGGATACGGCAATGCATCTTGCAGGCCCTTGCCGAACAGTCACGGATTGTACGCCTCCCGCTCAATAAAATAGGAGCTCTGAACAAAATCAACAAAGCTTTTTCACAGCTTGAACAGGAACATGAGAGGGAACCTTCCCCGGAAGAAGTTGCCAAAATACTTGAACTGCCGGAGGGAAAAGTAGCCGGGACCCTCGAATTATCGGGGCGGCATCTGTCGGTTGACGCACCTTTTCAGGATGGCGAGGAAAACAGCCTGCTGGATGTTCTCCCCAGTTCCGACACGCCCTCAACAGACAACAAATTGATAGAGGAGTCTTTGTCAAAGGAAATCGAAAGGACACTCAACACTCTTCCTGAAAAGGAAAGCAGCGTAATCAGGGCGTTTTATGGTATAGGCACCAAACCTATGTCTCTTGAGGAAATTGGACAGACCATAGGTATTTCCAGGGAAAGAACCCGGCAGATCAAAGAAAAAGCCATAAAGCACCTCAGACAGAAGTCTAAAAACAAGCTGCTTAAAACCTACCTGGGATAAGCCTGACAAAAAATGAGAGGCTGTATCAAATATAAGTATCTGGTACAGCTTTTTCAGTTTATACGGGGGGTGGGCCTGCGTTTGAGCGCCAAACCGGTCCTGCTGGGAAGGTACAGATAAATATAGGAGTTTTCGGAAAGCTTGCCTGAAGTGCCAGCGTAATAAGATATGGATTCGTCCACGTGTCCTGAACCCCCGAAAAATGTACTGTCTGTGTTCAGGAGGATGCGGTACTTACCGGGTTTGGCCCGGATGCCGTAATCCGTGAATGAAGTGCCCGGATTGAAATTAAATACGAAA
Organism: Bacteroidales bacterium; assembly: GCA_034677845.1. Lineage (GTDB taxonomy): Bacteria > Bacteroidota > Bacteroidia > Bacteroidales > UBA10428 > UBA5072. The sequence continues at coordinate 7,835 of JAXDCR010000222.1, forward strand.
AGGATGCCCTTTCTTTCAAATGCCAGCACCTGATCGGAACGGTTATCCGCAAGGAGATGGCAGAATGGATCTTCAAACAACCTTTCCTCCGATATCATTTTTATCATTGCCCTGTCAAAATCTGCCAGGTAGTGGTAGCGTAACAAGCCGTCATCCAAAAGGTTCCACTGCCTCCTCGCGTATTTGTATGACCAGTTGTTTCCTTCACGCGGAAAATCGATCCATTCCGGGTGGCCGAACTCATTCCCCATGAAGTTAAGGTAACCACCTCCGGCAGTTGATGCCGTAATCAACCGTATCATTTTATGAAGTGCCATTCCACGGTCAACCACCAGGCTGGTGAACTGCTTGCTCATGTAAAAATACATTTCCTTGTCCATCAGTCTGAATATAATTGTCTTATCCCCGACAAGAGCCTGATCGTGTGATTCGGCATATGATACTGTCTTTTCTTCCTTCCGTTTGCTTGTCAGCTCCCAGAAAAGTTCTGACACGTTCCAGTGTTCATCGGGCTGTTCTTTGATGATCTTTATCCAGTAGTCAGGAATCCCCATGGCCATCCTGTAGTCAAATCCGATCCCCCCCTTGTCTGCTGCCGTGGCCAGTCCCGGCATGCCGCTCATCTCTTCCGCAATGGTGAGCGAAGCGGGATTGACGGTTTTAATGAGCTTGTTGGCAAGTGTAAGGTAAACAATGGCATCTTCATCCTGGCCGCCGTCAAAATACTGTTCGTAGCTGGTGAAATTGCGCGACAAGCCGTGATCATAATAAAGCATGCTTGTCACCCCGTCAAAGCGGAAACCGTCAAAGCGGTATTCTTCAAGCCAGAACTTGCAGTTCGACAGCAGAAAATGCAGTACCTCATTTTTGCCGTAATCAAAGCAGAGCGAATCCCATGCCACATGTTCCCTTCTCGGTCCCATGTGAAAATACTGGTAAGGAGTGCCGTCAAAATTTCCCAGGCCTTCCTGCTCATTCCTGACTGAATGCGAATGCACAATATCCATGATAACCGCTATGTCCATTTCATGGGCAGCGTCAATCAGCATCTTCAGTTCATCAGGTGTGCCAAACCGCGAAGAGGCCGCAAAGAAGTTAGAAACATGATACCCGAAGGAACCATAATAAGGATGTTCCTGGATGGCCATCAGCTGGATCACATTATATCCGGCCTTTTTTATCCGCGGAATGATTTCTTCCCTGAACTCGTTGTAAGTGCCGACCCTTTCCTCCTGTGTGCACATGCCGACATGAGCTTCGTAAATCAGAGGGGAACGTTTTCTCATATCGATGCGTGCATGTTTCCATTGGTAGGTCTGGTCGGGTTCCCAGACCTGTGCATCAAACACTTTTGTTTTAAGGTCCTGGATCACCCGTTTTGCATAGGAAGGGATCCTGAATCCATGCCCCCCCTTCCAATGAACTGATAACTTATAGTGCCCGGTGTGGTGAAGAGCTTCCGCGGGCAGCTCAATTTCCCAGATGCCATGAGGCTTGCTGTGCATCCTGAAATGGTTCAGCTCTTTCCATCCTGTGAAATCGCCCACCAGGTATATGTCCGTGGCATTGGGTGCCCATTCCCTCAGCACCCATCCCTGTGCGGTTCTGTGCAGTCCGAAATACAGGTACCCCGTGGCAAAATCAGCCAGACTCCCGGATCCTGCGGAAAGCTCCCGCTCTTTGTCAAGCGCTTTGGTTATCCTTCGGGAAATGACTCCGGCGAAAGGGCTGAGCCAGGGGTCCTCTTTGACGATCCACGGAAGTTGTTGCTTCATGCCATGCAGATTTGCTGTCAAACCGACCTTCTAAATTACCCATTTTCCATTAATTTCTGCCAGCGAAACTCAATTCGGCCCGATGTTAAACGGAAGCCTCCTCCTTCGCGCTGAAAAGGGATTTGTCCGTGGCATGCCGCTGATTATTTATGAATTAATGCTAACTTTGCGGTTTGCATTACCATAACCGGTTGAAGGTATATACCGACATATCTGAATTTCGTGCCAGCAATCCGTTTGTCACCATCGGAATTTTTGACGGTGTGCATCTGGGTCATGTTGCCATCCTGAAACGGTTGCAACAACTTGCTGCCGATAGTGGCGGTGAATCCGTCGTCGTTACCCTTTGGCCCCATCCACGGATGATACTGGAGCCGGCATACATGAAAGGACGATTGCTGACCACCCTGGAGGAAAAAATCAGCATGATTGAAAATCACGGCATTGACAAGCTCATCATCCTTCCCTTCACCGCCGGATTTTCATTGCTCTCCTTTCAGTCATTCATCCGTGACTACCTGTTCGAAATGATTGGCACAAAGCACCTGGTGGTGGGATTCAACCATCATTTCGGCAGCGGGCGTGAAGGCACCTATGATAACCTTAAAAAGACAGCAGCCCTGTACGGCATCACCACTGAAAGAATGGAAGCCGTAATGATAAACGGGAACCGGGTTAGCTCCTCCGCCATCAGACATATGGTTGAAGATGGCAACGTAGCTGTTGCCAGGGAAGCGCTTGGCTATTGGTATAACCTGAGCGGCACCGTTATCGCCGGAGACAGGATCGGACGGACGCTTGGATATCCCACCGCCAATGTACGCCCCAACGATGAACAGAAGCTGATACCGGCATCCGGTGTTTATGCAGTGATTGTCAGGGTGAAAAACAGGGATTATAAAGGTATGCTGAGCATTGGAACCCGCCCCACCGTCAGAAGGGAAAGTCAGGATCGCAGCATCGAGGTAAATATTTTTGATTTTGAGGAGGATATTTACGGAATGTCGGTTCAAATAAGCTTCATTGACTGGCTGCGCCCGGAGCTTGCATTCATTTCCATGGCAGGGCTAAGGGAACAACTCGGAAAGGACAGGGAAAAGGTAAACAGACTTCTTGAGGCATTGTGACACATTCTTCAGACATAATGTTTGGTATGGTGGCCGCTGCAAGCATTGAACCATTTTAATGATCAGTCGTTCAATGATAGAATAGACGTATGAATCACCCATGTCAAATGCCTGACACAACTAAGCGAAGCGATCTCACGAGCGAAGCGAGTAACCAGCATTGTTTGTTTGGGTGCTCCATATGTTATTGAACTAGTTTATAATTAATAATTTAATGATAAAATAGACGTATGAACCCTCCATGTTTTAATAAACACAAGCAAGCATGAAAATAATTATTAAACATGGAGGTTCCATGTGACCTTAAAAATTAAAATTATATACACATGAAATCTGAATTAAAAACTGAAGTATTGCCCTATAAGATTAAGGATCCGGAACTCGCTGAATTCGGCCGGAAGGAAATCGAAATTGCGGAAAAGGAAATGCCGGGACTGATGGCTGTACGCAAAAAGTACAGCGCCTCAAAACCATTGCAGGGAGCCAGGATTTCCGGATCTCTGCACATGACCATACAGACCGCGGTGCTTATCGAAACCCTGAAGGAGCTGGGGGCAGATGTAAGGTGGGCCAGCTGTAACATATTTTCCACACAGGATCATGCAGCGGCTGCGGTGGCGAAAACCGGCACGCCTGTTTTTGCATGGAAAGGCGAAAGCCTTGAGGAGTACTGGTGGTGCACCGAACAGGCACTGACTTTTCCAGGCGGGAGGGGACCTGACCTCATTGTTGACGACGGCGGAGATGCCACCCTGCTTATCCACCTGGGATATAAGGCAGAAAATGATCCCTCCGTCCTTGAAAAACAACCTTCGAGCCATGAGGAAGCAGTCATTCTTTCGCTGCTCAGGAGGGTTCAGAAAGAAGATCCCGGTAAATGGCACCGCTTCAGAAAGACATGGAAAGGTGTTTCCGAGGAGACCACCACCGGGGTGCACCGCCTTTACCAGATGCTTGAAAAAGGTGAACTGCTTGTACCTGCCATCAATGTAAACGACTCAGTGACCAAATCCAAATTCGACAACCTTTATGGCTGCCGTGAATCACTGGCTGACGGCATCAAAAGGGCAACCGACGTGATGATAGCCGGGAAGGTGGTGGTGGTTCTCGGTTACGGCGATGTGGGGAAAGGATGTGCCAGGTCAATGAGGGCCTACGGGGCACGCGTCAAGGTCACGGAGATAGATCCCATATGCGCGCTGCAGGCTGCCATGGAAGGTTTTGAAGTGACAACCGTCGAGGATACCCTGAAGGATGGCAATATTTTTGTCACAGCGACCGGCAACTGCGATGTGATTACCATAGAACATATGAGTAAAATGAAAGACCAGGCCATCGTTTGCAATATCGGACACTTTGACAACGAGATCCAGGTCGACAGGCTGAACAGCTTTGCCGGTATCCGCAAAGTCAACATAAAACCGCAGGTGGACAAGTACATATTCCCTGACGGCCATGCCATATTCCTTCTTGCGGAAGGCCGGCTGGTGAACCTGGGTTGTGCCACGGGCCATCCTTCATTTGTGATGAGCAATTCATTCACAAACCAGTGCCTTGCCCAGATGGATCTCTGGAAAAACGACTACCCCCTGGGTGTGTACCGGCTTCCCAAGAAGCTTGACGAGGAGGTGGCCCGCCTTCACCTTGACCAGCTGGGAGTGAAACTGACCCGTTTGTCAGATAAGCAGGCCGGTTACATCGGAGTTCCCGCGGAAGGTCCTTACAAACCTGAACATTACAGGTATTAGGCCGTTACCCTGGCATCTGCCGGAACCTTGGGGTTTCCTGTTAACCTGCAGACAACAGATGCTTTATGGATTTTTTTACCTATATTTACTGAAAACCTTTAGTTATGATCGATGCAAACGGAAACCTGCTGATAGCAAAATCAGATAAAGACATATTCCTGATTTCCAAGATGTCAAACCGGCACGGACTCATTGCCGGTGCCACCGGTACCGGAAAGACGGTCAGCCTGCAGGTGCTTGCCGAAACCTTCAGCAGTATCGGAGTACCGGCTGTCATGGCCGATGTGAAGGGAGACCTGTCAGGCATTGCCAGGGCAGGCGGCGGCAATCCGAAAGTTGACGCCCGGGTCAGGGAAATGAAACTGGATGGCTATACACCCCAGGGAAGTCCCGTTTGCTTCTGGGATGTCTATGGTGAACAGGGTCACCCGCTGCGGACCACCATCTCGGAAATGGGTCCCCTGCTGCTGGGAAGATTGTTGTCGCTGAATGAGGTACAGTCCGCCGTGCTTACGCTTGTCTTTAAAGTCGCCGATGATAACGGACTGTTGCTGCTGGACCTGAAAGACCTCCGCAAGATGCTTGAATTTGTCGGGGAGCACCGCAATGACTATATCAATGAATACGGCAACATTTCCGCCGCCAGCATCGGCTCAATACAGAGGGGTCTGCTGGCGCTGGAGGAACAGGGTGCCGATGTTTTTTTTGCTGAGCCTGCGCTTGACATAATGGACCTGATACAGACCGATGGCAGGGGAAAGGGAATCATGAATATCATTGCCGCCGACAGGATGATGCTGTCGCCTGCCCTCTATTCGACATTCCTGCTGTGGCTGCTGTCTGAACTTTTTGAAAGGCTCCCGGAGGCAGGAGACCTTGAAAAGCCCAAACTGGTGTTCTTTTTTGACGAAGCACACCTGTTGTTCAACGAAGCCCCCAGGGTGCTGCTTGAAAAGATCGAACAGGTGGTGCGCCTGGTGCGTTCAAAAGGCGTGGGGGTGTATTTTTGCACCCAGAACCCGATAGACATTCCCGAGACCGTGCTGGGGCAGCTCGGGAACCGTATCCAGCATGCCCTCAGGGCATACACGCCAAGGGACCAGAAAGCCGTGCGGTCTGCCGCTGAGACCTTTCGTCCCAATCCGAAATTCAAGGTTGAGGAGGTGATCACCGAGCTGGGCGTCGGCGAGGCCCTTGTTTCCTTTCTGGATGAAAAGGGCATTCCATCCATTGTGGAACGTGCCCTTGTCGTTCCCCCCCAGTCCCAGATCGGTCCCCTCACCCCGGACGAAAGGAGCAGGATCATCCGTTCCTCAACTGTTTACGGGGTTTATGAAAAACAGGTCGACCGGGAATCGGCCTATGAGGTCCTTCAGAAAAAGTTTGCCAGGGAGGAAGCCAACAAGGCGGCAGCCGAGGAAGAGGAAAGACGGATTAAAGAGCAGAAACAGAAAAAAGCAACTGCCGCCAGCGGAGGTTTTATGGGCGAGCTTACCAAAAATGTCGGGCGCAGCCTGAGCCGTCAGCTGGGCAGTGAGATCGGGCGGAGGCTTGTACGCGGGGTGCTTGGCTCGCTTGTGGTCGGCGCAGTGGGCGCGGCTGCCAGAAAGAAAAAATAATCCCTATCCGCATTTGGAAGCGCCGCAGACGGAGCACACCAGGCAACCCTCCTGGTAGATCAGGCCTTCGGAGCCACACTGGGGGCATGTCCTGTTTTTCTTGGGCTTGGTGCCGTCGGGTATGTACTTTTTCAGAGCCCTTTCCACACCGTTCTTCCAGGTATTAATAGTGTCACTGTCAAGACGCAGCGACGAGACCAGATTAACCACATCGGCAATCGGCATGCCGTGACGTAATACGCTGGAGATCAGTTTAGCATAGTTCCAGAACTCCTTGTTGAACATATGGGATAACCCTCCCAGCGTATTGACATAGCCATACTTGTCGACATACTGAAAATCATACCGGCTGACTCCGTTCTCATCCTTGTTCTTGATTATCTTTCCCCTGACGATGGACTTCGGTATCGGGAACATCTCGTCATCGACAAAACCGGTAAATATCTCGTAAGGCTTGTTGTCTTTCAGCCCGATGAAGGCAATCCATTTTTCCTCGTTGTTGTTGAAGCGGATGATCTCTGCCTCAAGCACCCTGGGCCGTTTGAACCGCAAAGCCTCGCTTTCCTCCTCCTCCTTGTCCTTATTGGCAACCAGCACACCTGCGCGCGAACCTTCGCGGTAGACGGTAACCCCCTTGCATCCGCTCTGCCATGCGGTTATGTAGAGCTGTCCCACCAGGTCTTCAGACACCTGGTTCGGCAGGTTAATCGTCACGCTGATGGAATGGTCGACCCATTTCTGCACCTCACCCTGCATCCTCACCTTGCTCACCCAGTCAACATCATTTGAAGTCGCCCTGAAATAAGGAGATTGCTTGATAATCTCCTGCAGGCGCTGATCATCATACTGGCGGACATCCTCCACGTTGTAGCCGTTAACTTCCAGCCAGGTGACGAATTTGTGGTGGAACACATTGAACTCTTCCCATTTATCCCCCACCTCATCGGTGAAGGTTATCTTTGAGTTGGGTTCGTTCGGATTCACCTTCCTGCGCCTTTTATAAACGGGCATGAACACCGGCTCAATGCCTGATGTTGTCTGGGTCATCAGGCTTGTTGTTCCGGTCGGGGCAATTGTCAGCAGGGCTATGTTGCGGCGGCCATACTTGACCATGTCCTTGTACATTTGCTCATCCTCTGCCCTGAGTCGTTTAATAAAAGGATTGTCCTTTTCAAGGTGGGCATCATAGATTGAAAACGGCCCCCTTTCCTTTGCCACTTCGACCGAAGACCGGTAAGCCTCAAGGGCCAGGGTTTTCTGCACTTCAACTGCAAAATCAATGGCGTCGTCACTGCCGTAACGAAGGCCCAGGGCAGCCAGCATATCACCTTCCGCGGTGATGCCTATGCCCGTGCGGCGTCCTTCTTCGGCCTTTATCCTTATGTTCTCCCATAATTTCCTTTCTACCCTTTTCAGCTCGGCGTCCTCCGGATCCCGGCCTATCTTTTCCAGGATGGCATCTATCTTTTCAAGTTCAAGGTCGATAATGTCATCCATCATCCGCTGGGCATAGCGCACGTGTTTTCTGAAAAGTTCAAAATCAAACACGGCCTCTTTAGTAAAGGGATTGTTCACATAGCTGTACAGGTTGATGGCCAGCAGCCGGCATGAATCATAGGGACAAAGCGGGATTTCCCCGCATGGATTTGTGGATACCGTTTTGAAACTAAATGATGCATAGCAGTCGGGAACAGATTCACGCAGTATGGTGTCCCAAAAAAGGATTCCCGGTTCGGCCGACTTCCAGGCATTGTGAACTATCTTTTCCCATAAGGTGCGGGCTTCTATCTCATGCGTAATGACAGGATCGGGTGAATCGACCGGATACTGCTGCGTATAGCGACTGTTGCTCACCACGGCCTTCATGAATTCGTCATCGATCCGCACGGAAATGTTGGCGCCTGTCACTTTGCCGCGCTCCAGTTTTGCGTCTATGAACTGTTCCACGTCAGGGTGCCTGACCGAAATACTCAGCATCAGCGCGCCGCGGCGTCCGTCCTGTGCAACCTCGC
>JAXDCR010000223.1:0-3644 GCA_034677845.1 Bacteroidales bacterium
TCCGCTGTTGCTACCGTAACAGCTGATGGTGTCAGTGTGGGTAAGTTCAAGTATCGCGACCGGAAGGGGTGCAATTACATTGACATGGGCTGTGTCAATGCAGCCAAGGGCGTCCGTCACGACAGCAAAGTATGCGCCTGCACACAATTGCAGGGTATCTTCCTGTCCCAGGCCATCACTCCATTCAATCTGGTAAGGAGCCGTTCCTCCTGAGATTGTCACGATCGCCCTTGCATCGCAGGCATCATGGCAGCTGGTTTGCAATGAGCCAACAGAGGCGGCCAGTTTGGGGGCAAGGACTAGAAGCATGGTGTCTCTGTCAGTGAATGAGCCGCATGCTCCAATGCCCTGTGCGGCCAGCACCAGTACAATTCCTTTGCCGCTGCCCATGTTATAGTCAGAGGGTCCGAATGTATATACCGGATCGATAACGCTGTCATCATTGAAACTTCCCGAACCATTGACCACAGTCCACCTGATTGCCGCATAATTATCCGCCGCAGCTGAGGTCACCTGCCAGTCTTTGGCCGTATGGCAAACAATTGCATCGTTGCCGGCAACAGCCGCAGGTGCAGGCTCCACGGTGACCGTAATCACATTGGAGTAAGCGATACCGCAAAGCGGATCCATGACCCTGCGCACAAACCAGGTTGTCTGTGTCAGGTTACCGTAATCCCAGGCAGGGTAGTCAGAGGCCGGTATGTCGGTCCACACCCCTGATCCTGCCGTATTACTCGTGACCGAATACTGCCAGGTGTAGGTGTAGATGCCGGATCCTCCGCTGGCATCGGCTGTCGAGGTGAATGCAGCAACATCACTGCTGGAGCAAATTGTCTGACCGGATGCAATGGTGCCTCCGCTAAGCTGTGAATTTACCGTGACTGTCAGAACGTTCGAAAATGCATTACCACACAGGGAGTCTGTGGCACGTCTGACAAAATAAGTCGTCTGTTGCAGGATCCCGTAATCCCATGAGAGGGTGTCGGAAGCCGGTATGTCGGTCCACACCCCTGATCCTGCCGTATTACTCGTGACCGAATACTGCCAGGTGTAGGTGATATCGCCTGATCCGCCGCTGGCCGGTGAGGCTGAGGCAAATGGCGCGGCATCACTGTTATAGCACAAGTTCTGATCACCCGTTATCGTGCCACCGATAAGGGCGGGCCGTACCGTCACGGTAATTACGTTGGAGTAAATATTTCCGCATATCAGATCTGTGGCGGAGCGGACAAAATTAGTGGTTTGCGTAAGATTCCCGTAATCAAGAGTCTGGGAATCAGAATCGGGTATGTTTGTCCATGCGCCGGAACCGGGAGAACTGCTGGTTGTGGAATACTGCCAGGTATAAGTAAGACTTCCCGATCCGCCGCCTGCCGGTTCGACAGATGTAAAGGCTTTGACATCGCTGCCATAGCAGAGATCCTGGTCTGAAGCTATCGTGCCGCCGATCAGCGGTGGCCTTACAGTCACTGACAGCACATTTGAATATGCAATACCGCAGACGGGATCTGTTACCTTCCTGACAAAATAGGTTGTCTGGGTCAGGTTACCATAATCCCAGACCGGGGAGTTGGAGGCCGGTATATCGGTCCACATTCCTGATCCTGCTATGTCGCTTGTGGTAGAAAACTGCCAGGTGAATGTATAATTTCCTGAGCCACCGCTGGCACCGGTTGAAGATGTAAATGCCGCGACGTCGCTGTTGTAGCAGATGGTCTGGCCGGATGCGATGTTACCGCCATTCAGCGGGGGCCTCACCGTCACTGTAATCACATTTGAATATGCAGTACCACAGACAGGATCTGTGACCTTTCTGACAAAATAGGTCGTCTGTGTAAGGATTCCGTAATCCCAGGTAGGTGAATCGGAAGCCGGTATGTCGGTCCACACCCCTGATCCTGCGGTGCTGCTTGTGGTTGAATACTGCCAGGTGTAGGTGTGGATGCCCGAGCCGCCACCGGCTCCGGCAGAAGAGGTGAATTCCGCCACATCACCGTTGTTGCAGATCACCTGGCTGCTGCCGATAGCACCGCCTGCCAGCGGATCTGGAATACTGTCGCTGGCAGCAGGATTGGTCTTGATGAAAGAAAATGAAGCGGAAATTGGCAGTATACTCCCGCAGTTGTTGGCATCTGTCACCACGCAGGAGTATTCTCCCTGACAAAGGTTGACGGCAACCGAATCGGCATCCGGCAGCTGTCCCCCGGGTGTTTTTGACCAGCTGTAGGTATAAGGGGCAGTTCCCCCTGATACATGAGCGACCAGCTGACCATCGCAGGCATCAAAACAGGACAGGCCTTTGGCAATTGTGATGGAGGCAACCTGAAGCGGATCAGGCTGCGTGACGGAAATGACAGCAAAACCAGGATCGCCGTGTCCGTCCTCCACAATTATATAATAGCGGGCGGCCTCAAGGTTCAAAAATGTGATGCTTGTCTGATCGGTATCGAAAATACTGTCAACCCGGATTCCGGGTCCCCATGGCCAGCCGTTCCTGTAAAGCAGGTAATCATAATCGGCCGTGCCACTCGAGATTTGCACGGTGATCCTTCCATCGGCATCACCGTAACAGTCAATGTGTTCCACTGACACATCGAGTGTCACCTCGTCTGCAAATAGGGGCATACCGATCAGCATACCGAGAAGGAATGTCAGAAGGGCCGCTTTAGTCCTTCCCATAAACATGGAGCTTACTGATTCCATCATTCCCTCAGGTTGTCAATACGGATCGTCGCTGCACCTGGATTCCTGTCCCTGTCCTCCACAATAATATAGTAATCACCCGGCGTCAGCCTCTCAAAGGCAAATTCACCTGCCTGTATATTTTCAGTTTTTCTGAGCTGGATTCCCCCTTTCCACGGGGCTTTATCATACAAATAAGCCGTACAGGGCAGATTTGCCCTGATTAAAGAAACCGTTATGCAACCATTTGATTCTGAAAGGTTATCTGAGAGAGTGGTCATTAATTTGAATTCAACTTCCTGGGCTTTGGCTGTTGTGCTCAGGCAAAATCCGGCCAAAACAAGGAAGCAAAGAGGGATATTATGCCATTTTCTGAACATGGATCCTGTAATATGAATGAAGAGAATGAATTATGACGACCTTATCACTATTACGAAATAGCAGCTTTTTAAGTTTCAGAAATTTATAAAGCCTTATGCATGCTGACAACAGGTTACTTTGTGGATAGTACATATGCATGGCATCGTGCAAGTAAGCCCCAGCTCTTCATTAACAGGCATCAGGGACTAAAAGTCAGCAGGATTTGGCTAATTTAGCCTTCAGGCATACTGCCTGAAAGATTGATGGTACAGGCCCTGACCAGACAAGCTGGACGCCTGATTTCCGGGACATTTGGAAGATGTAAACGGACTGCATGGTAAATTCGTTATACACTGAAATCGCTTATCCGGCATGCCGAAAAGGATCAGGCATTAGAGGTACATTTTGAAAATATGAACCAATCGTTATTTCTGGCAATTGCCGGTGGCCTTTCTTTATAGCGAAGGAGATGGCGGCAGTTCATGATTCCATTCAGTTATTGGCGGCACCTTGCTCAATCCACAGCTCTATCTTCCTTATCGTGCAGGCGTCAAGTGTATAAGTCGGGGGCATCCTCTGAGGATCCGTTGCCATGACAGCCT
>JAXDCR010000224.1:0-5028 GCA_034677845.1 Bacteroidales bacterium
TCGAGGTGATGGCGGCGGAGACCTGCCTGCCGGTGGAGGTGATGCACGGCCACGTGCTCGACCTGATGGAGAAAAAGGCGGATCATATTTTCCTTCCCTTCGTCGTCAACGCCAAAGGCACGGATGACAACCCCACCAACAACTGCAACTGCCCATGGGTGCAGTCGCACCCCTACCTGATCCGCGCGGCCTTCACCGACCCTGCCATACGCGACAGGCTGCTGATACCCTCCCTGCACTTCCGCTACTTCGACCGGGCACTGCGCAAAGAGCTGGCAGATTTCTTCGCGGACAAATTCGGCATCGGCGCCGCACGCGTAAATGCAGCGGTCACCGCCGCCGACAGGGCACAGTCGCGCTTCGAGGAAAAGGTGAGGGAAAAGGGCAGACGGGTGATGAAAGACATCGGTAAATGGGACAAATGCATGGTGCTTTTAGGCAGGCCCTACAACACAGGCGACCCGGCGCTCAACCTGCGGCTGGTGCACAAGCTCATGCAGATGGGAATCCTGGTGATACCGGCGGACCACCTGCCCATCGAGAATGAAAATGTCTTCGGCGACTACCGCGGCATGTACTGGCCCAACGGCCAGAAGATACTGGCGGCCGCCCGCATCATCGCCCGCCATGACAGGCTGTTCGCCGTGTACCTGAGCAACTTCAGATGCGGACCCGACTCGTTCCTGCTGCACTTTGTCAGACAGGAGATGGGCGACAAACCGTTTCTGCATCTCGAAGTGGACGAGCACAGCGCCGACGCCGGCATGATCACCCGCATCGAAGCCTTCCTCGACAGCCTCAGGGGTTACCGCATGCATCACTTGAAAGACCCCGTTGCATCAGAAACCACACACCTGGCTGCAGCAAATGAAACATCCGCAACGCAGTTTTCGGTGAAGACTTCCGCTAACACCGCTTTTATGCCTGACGGCGCCCCTTCGATGGCAATGCCCGGTGAAACGCGGAAAACCGGGGATAAGGAAACTGACACGGCCGACGATGTCTTTCTTGACAACTACAGGAAAAGGAAACAGCCTGCAGCCGCTGCCGCCGGCCAGCGCACCATCTGCTTTCCCTATGCCCGGGAGACGATACACGCGCTGGCAGCCGCCACGCGCCACTGCGGCATACCGTCTGAAGTGCTGCCCATGCAGACGGAAGAGGATATCAACCTGGGCCGCAAATACACAAACGGACAGGAATGCTTTCCGCTTATATGCACCACGGGCAGCTTCCTGAAAAGGCTGATGCAGCCGGGAACCGACCCGTCAAAGCTGGCTTTTTTCATGCCCGACCACAACGGACCCTGCCGCTTCGGCGAATACAACAAGCTGCAGCGCATCATTTTCGACAACCTGGGATTCGGGGATGCAGAAATCGTGCACCCCAGCAACGAGGACGCATACTCTTCCATAGCGCCGGGACAGAGCCTGCAGTGGCGCATGGCGGCATGGAAGGGCATCGTGGCCATCGACGTGCTGCGGCAGATGCAGGAAAAGACAAGGCCGTACGAGGCCGTGAAGGGTGAGACCGACCGGGTTTATACGCTGCACAGAGACCGCCTGGTAAAGGTCATCGAGGGCGGCGGCAAAGGGGTGACACGCTGCGTGCAGGATGCCGCCGGAGACTTTGCCGCCATCGCGGTGACGGGCAGGGGAACCAAACCCGTGGTGGCGGTGGTGGGCGAGATTTTTATGCGCGACAACCCGTTCTGCTCCAACTTCCTTGTCGACAGGCTCGAAAAACTGGGCGCCCAGACCCTGATGGCCCCCTTTGCCGAATGGATCGACTACAGCACCCTTCGGTACATACGCGACAGCAAGTGGAAGGGGAACGTGAGGGGACTGATGAAGGCAAAGCTGCAGCTGGTGCTGCAGGATAACATCAAACACCGCATCCGCCGCAGCATCAGCGAACTGTTCTTCCTGGAGGAGGAACTCAGCGTCAGGGAAATGCTCGAAAACTGCGGCGAATACATATCGCCGTTCTACGACGGCGACCCGCCGCTGGCCATCGGATCGGCAAGCCTGCTGGCAGCCGAAAGGATATCGGGGGTCGTCAACATACTGCCATTCACCTGCATGCCCGGCACCATCAACTGCTCCGTGTCACAGAACTTCAGGCATGACCACGGGGGACTGCCATGGGAGAACTTCGCCTACGACGGCACGGAAAACATCGGCCTCGAAACCCGGTTTGAAGCCTTCATGCACCAGGTCAGGCAGTACAGGGAGAAGCAGCTTGAACGGGATGCGGCGTCAGCCCGCATGTCAGCGCCTGACATGCCCCATGCGGCCTCCGCCGGCCTGCCCCATGCAACTGTCGGTTCAAAAGCCAGGCGGATCATGTGAACACCACAAGCCTGCCGGGTTTTCTCATTATGGCCAATGATGACATTATTACAGAAAAGTGCGGCGAATCATTATGGCTATGCGTTAATTTTGCCTGGCAGTATTGAAATTCCTGAACGCAATGAAGAAAGCTTCAGCCACGACGCCTGACTGCGGCGCTGCACCGGTGATTCTTGATGTCCGCTCCCCGGCGGAATACGCCAGGGGTCACATCCCGGGAGCGGTGAGCTTTCCCCTGTTCAGCGACGGGGAAAGGGCGGCGGTCGGAAAGCTTTACCTGCAAAGGGGTCAGCAGGAGGCGATGATGAAAGGTCTGGAGATCGTGGGGCCCAAAATGAAAGATTTCGCGGAAAGGGCTGTCAACCTGGCCAGCGGCAGGGATGTGCTGCTGTATTGCTGGCGCGGCGGAATGCGCAGCGACAGCATGGCATGGCTGATGAACCGGGTGGGCATCAGGGCCTCCGTCATGCCGGGCGGCTACAAGGCATGGCGTCGGTCCGCACATGAATTCTTCGGCAGGCCTTTCAGGCTGGCGGTGGTGGGGGGCCTGACAGGCACGGGCAAGAGCGAAGTGCTGGAAGCCCTTGAAAGAAAAGGCATGCAGGTGCTGCATCTGGAAAAGCTGGCCTCGCACAGGGGCTCCGTCTTCGGGACCATCGGCATGCCGCCGCAACCCACCAACGAGCAATTCGAGAACGACCTGTATGATGCCCTGAAGGCAATGGACCCGGAACAGCCCATCGCGGTGGAGGACGAAAGCCTGGCCATCGGCAGGCTGTTCATTCCGCGCCCCTTTTTCGAACGGATGAAGGCATCTCCCCTGATACGGCTGACAGCCGCACGTCAGGAACGCATCGAAAGGCTGGTGAATATTTATGTGCCTGATCGCCAAAATGGTTGTACAGGCGATATCACAACGACGGCACCGCCGGCACAACAACTGATCACCGCGATCCGGTCGCTGGAGAAAAGACTTGGCGGTAAAAACACCACGCTTGCCATCAGGGCGGTCGAAGAAGGCAACCTACCCCTGGCTGTTTCCCTGGTGCTGGATTACTACGACAAGCTTTACGAACGGGGCATCTCCATGCGCCCGTTCCCCCCGGTCGCTGAGATTCAGGTTCATTCCGGCGACATGGATGATGCGGCCGCCAGAATCACTGACATTTGCCATTCCATTCCCTTCCCGTGAAAACGTATTTATCGGCTTATTTTACTTTAAATTTACCTGGATAATTTAAAGTAATATTTTAAATTTGCATAGCATTTTTAAAATAAACAATCAGGGATGTATAAAAGACTTCAGGCTTTCAAATCGGCAGGCAAAGAAAGCTCGTTTCTTTGGGGAGCCAGACAAACGGGAAAAAGCACCCTGCTGAAAATGCTCTACCCGGATGCGCCATACTTTGACCTTCTCCTCGCCAACGAATTTGAGCGGTTTCTGAACAATCCCTCTCTGCTGCACGAGATACTTGAGGCTTCACCCGATGCCTCGCCGGTGATTATCGATGAAATACAAAAACTTCCGGGATTGCTGAATGAAATACAGTGGCTGATGGTAAACCGCAACAGGCATTTCATACTCAGCGGATCAAGCCCGCGCAGGATTCTGCGGTCAGGCGGTAACCTTCTGGGCGGAAGGGCAGTAAGAAATGAACTTTATCCTTTGGTATATAAAGAGATACCTGATTTTGACCTGTTACGGGCATTGAACCATGGATTGCTGCCGCGTCATTACATTTCGGACGAACCCGCAGCAATGATCGATTCTTACATAGGCAGTTACCTGCGCGATGAGATTATGGCGGAAGCCAGGGTCAGAAACATTGCCTCATTTTCAAGGTTCCTCGAGACTGCGGCATTCTCAAACGGCGAGACCGTGAATTACTCCAATATTGCCACTGATTGCGGGGTAAGTTCGCCGACAATCAGGGAGTATTTCCAGATACTCGAGGATACCATGACCGGACGGTTTCTTCCTTCGTTCCAGAAAAAACCCAAAAGAAGGACGGTACAGGCACCAAAATTCTGGTTCTTTGACATAGGCATTGCCAATAAACTGCTGAAAAGGGGGACCATTGCACCCGGAAGCGAGTCGTACGGTCATGCCTTCGAACATTTCATTTACCATGAACTATATGCCCACAGTCACTATTCAGGGTTAAACTATCCCTTGCATTTCTGGAAAACCGCATCACAGATTGAAGTGGATTTTATTCTTGGCGACCACGAGATCGCAGTCGAGGTAAAATCAACACCGCAGGCAGGCCCGAGACATTTCAGGGGACTTAAAAGCTTCGCGGAGGAGTACGCGGTAAAACAACTGATCCTCGTTTCCAATGACCCGTATCCCCGTCAATCAGGGAACATCATCGTAATGCCCTGGAAACACTTCCTGGACAGGCTGTGGGACGGAACGCTGATTAAATGACATGCCTGACTGACCAAAACAAAAACCGATGAACGATATCAAACTTACCCGTTTCAGTCCCGGCGCCGGATGCGGGTGCAAAATCTCCCCGGCGGTGCTCAGCGAGATCTTCAGCCACGTACCACAGGCTTTCCGCACCGACAGGCTGCTGGTGGGCTACGAGAGCAGGGACGACGCTGCCGTGCTTGACATCGGCGGCGGCAGGGCACTCATCAGCACGACGGACTTCTTCACCCCCATCGTCGA